>DAOVNI010000064.1 GCA_030630315.1 Phycisphaerae bacterium
ACTCCGTGCGGATGCTCTCGAAGGTGGCCAGCACGTCGGCCAGTTTCTCGGGCAGCTTTCCGCGCGCGACGCCGACGGGAAGCTGCCCTGCTCGGGCCGTCTCGTCCAGCCACTGTGCGGCGATAAGATACTTCGACGATGCCAAGGCCTTAAGCACCGATAGACGATTGCCCCGAGGCAGCGGGGCCGCCAGCAGGGTCCCCATCGCCCGGATGGCCGCCGTGTAGGCCTTACTGTTGGTGTATCGCGACCGAATATGACTTAAAAGACGCTTGGTCAACTCGTTCGCCTTGCCTGCCGACAACTCCCGCCGGTAGATCTCGGCGGCCAGTGCCAGCGCTTTCAAGTCAGTCGGGCTCAAGTCGGACTCCGGGCCGGGTTTTATCCCCTGAAGAGCCAAGCTCAAATAGGTACCCAACAGGATGTGACGGCCGCTATCGGCAAATTCGTGCTCGCTGTTGGCCGCCAGCCACTTGGCCATCGCTTCGGCCCGGGCCACACCCGATGCGAGTCTCGGATCGTGTGTGATTATGTCGTACTGAGCGTTTGCGGCGGCAGGAGTCTGGGGATGATCGGCAACCAGTTTCCTCAATATTACCAGGGCTTCGGCGATCGACCGCTCATCACCCTGCAGCTTCGCTTCACCCAACAACAGCGTCGTCTTCACCGGATCGGCCTGCCGGGGATATAGGGCCATCAGTTCGTGCAGCACGTTGCGGGCATCGGGACCTTTGTGCATCCGCACGAGCGATTCCGCCTGGAGCGTCATTACCTTCGGGCGTTGCAACTCGGAGAGTGCTTTTTCATCCAGCAATTTCTTACACTCGCTCAGCGCCGGCGCGTGGAGCCTTTCCTGGAGCATCACTTCGATGAGTTTGATCCGGGTGTCGATCTCGACCGCCTCGCCTCGCAGCACGGCCAGCATCTTGGTAGCGTAGGGTTGCTCGGGCGCCAGCTTGAGGGTTCGCTTCCAGGCGGCGATTGCTTTATCAACAGCACCAAGCTGGTATTCGGATTTTCCCAGCCAGAGAAAGACTTCCGGATTGCCGGTATCCGTGTGTGAAGCCTTTAGAAATAAGTCCCGCGCCCTGGTGAGCTGGCCGCTGGCGTAGGCGGCTTTGCCATGCTCAAAGGCGGTTTCGGCATCTGCCTGCGCCAACACGGCGGGCGAAAGCGCTCCAATTATGACCGCTAATGAAATAAGAGCTATATATCTGTGCATCTTTGGCCTCCTTAAATAAGGTCTGTTTTGAACTGGAAAAACTTTGTGCAACGGCTGGGATGATAGCCTCTGTTGTGGTTGGTTTATTTTCATAGCTAACTTTCTTGTTATATTTTCGACCGATGAGCCGCGGAAAAGTTCCCAATTTTTTTTCGTTCTGCATCGACCATTTGTGAAACTCGTTATTGACTTGTTCAACAATACAACAATACTGCTTGATAATAAAGTAAAATGGATGTAAAATCTTTAACCGGCTTTTTTACAAAACATTTACAAACCTCGAACTTGGTGATTGGTAATTGCCCCCGCCGGTCACAAGCGGGGGTACTCACCACTCACGATTTAGCTGTCCGGTCGGGGCGGTCCTAGATTCTTCTGTATCTTAAGATGCTAAACGGGCGCAAAGGTTTACAAGATTTTTCTGAAATTGCTGAAAATACCACCGCCGGATGGCGGCTGGCTGTCCGGCACGGCAACAATGGCTGCGAAGGAACGGAAGGAAAAAGGCTGACGCATAGAAATTTTGTAAAAAAATATTGACAATGCTGAAGTTTGGGGGTTGCTTGAAAGCATGAAATCTATTTATTGACAAACATGGCCAGGTCGAATCTATCCATAAGGACGGCTGTGCTTTCGATCCGGCAGTTTGCCGGAGCAAACTGACGGATTAAATCTTGGCCGCTTTTGGACGGAAAACCTCGCTTCTATGGATTTTGATGGACGGAAGCCGGAAAAATAAGTATACTCCGGCACGTTGAAAAAAAACGTTTGTTAAGGCAAAAGACGCAGATTTTGCAGCGAAAAAGCAAGGCCCAAAAAAACTATTGGGGAATAGTGTAACGGTAGCACGACTGACTCTGGATCAGTTAGTCCAGGTCCGAATCCTGGTTCCCCAGGTGCCTTAATTAGATTATGACACGAGAAAGTACGTGAAGTTATCAAAATGATAGAATCGGATGGCTGGGAGCTTGTTGCAACCAAAGGCAGTCATCGACAGTACAAGCATCCCACCAAACCTGGGAGAGTAACCATTGCCGGTAATCCTGACCATGATTTAGCTGCTGGTACTTTGAACAGCATATTAAAGCAAGCGCAGTTAAAGAAAAAGAGGTGATGTAACTATGTACCGCTTTCTGGTGGTTATTGAAAAGGCAGATGGGAACTTCTCGGCATATTCTCCGGACCTGCCGGGCTGTATCGCGACAGGTGGAACATGCGAAGAAGTTGAGCAAAATATGTACGAAGCAATCGAAATGCACATACAGGGACTTCGCGAGGATAACTCACCTATTCCCGAACCACACGCCACTGCTGAATATATTGTTATTAAGTGAAGACTATTAGGTATTTTGCCTATCGGCGAGCTTGTTTTATTCGCAAGAGGTCATATGCGCTTAACTACAGGAGTCTTTTGAATGTATCGTGTGGTGGCCATACTTTTTACTTTGAGCGTTTTAGTCAGTTGCCAGTCACATAAGACCTCTATCATTTCGGGCAAAGTTATCCATGAAAGATGGTCCTACCAGAGAGAGCAGTTGTCTCTAAAAAGGCCTGTTACCCTTACGGAGATACAGCGATGGCGGGATGGTGGCAGCCTTGGCTTCACGCTCACCGACAGAAATCGAAAAATACTTACTTTTTGTGTTGATTATAGAATTGGCTCAAAGACCAAAGGTTCTATGTTCATAGGTGCTACGCATGCAACTCACGATGGTGCGCAAAAGGTGCATATTGGAAGTCAAACGGAGAAAGCACTTCTGTTGTTATTGAAATCATGGGTTGATGATAACTTTACCGAAGCGAAACAAAGCGAACTGCTTGGGCGAAACACAGTAAACGGCCTCACAAGAATGGAATTCGATGCTTGGACTATTCTCCGATTTCTCAAAAACCGCTTCCGGATGAAGTGAAGGAAGATATACCAGTCAAATTCAGCGATGATTGGAGTGTGGTTGCTTGGCCGCTCTGTAAGCATCCTGAATACGTCGATGAATCCCCACTGCATAACCTCGTTCAGCGCTTTGTGAGCATCCGGATGGAAACAGACATGCCCCAATAATGCTTCGCCGTCTTATACGTCTATTGGCTCCGGTGCTGCATTGAAGTCACCTGCACAAGGAACAGTGATGGGTGAGCGAGCGCATAAGGAATTGACGTTAAAGCAGGCGACTTTCATTTAAACTATTTTCAGCTTAAACTGTTATGAATGAAGCTATTTGTCCGATAAGATTAAATAGGCTTGCCAAATGCTTACATAAAATATCATTGTGGAGATAAGCTTATCGGCGATAAAAGGGAGTTCGAGAAGATGGTTAGAAAAACACTTTTGATATTTGCTTTAATTGTTGTGCTCTTTTCATTAGCAAGCTGTCAAGCTATCGCAGGCTTGGGCCGTGATATCACCTGGACTGCCGAAGAAGCCGGCAACCTGCTGAGCGGGCCAGAAGTTTATTAGAAGTTTATTAAAGTTTATTAGGGACAAGTTTATTAGGGACAGCCACCGTTTTTTGTGTACTGTCCCCAGCTATTAACAGATGGCTGTGGGGCTGTACCTATTTATTAGACCACTAAAACTTGTCCTGAGCAAAGCCTGCCCTGAGCATAGTCCTGAGCAACGTCGAAGGAGCAGCCGAAGGGTCGAAGGATCCAAAATCTCAGCTAATGGCAGGCTCACCGGCGGCGTGCACGCGCTTTACGTGCCCGCTCCACGAGTGCTTTGAAGACCTTGTGCTGGACTTCATCATCGACTGTCAATTCGGGATGCCATTGTATGCCGACAATCCATCCTCTTCCACCAGCGGTGTCTGCCTCGATGGCCTCGACAACACCGCCGGGGCCAGTTGCGGCGATTCTTACCCCCGGGGCAGGCTCAGCAACGCAATTACCGTGCAGGCTGACAACTTTCGCCAGACGCCAGACGCCTAAGGTCTCCGCGAGGTTACTGTCCGGGACCAGTTCAACGGCGTGGCCCTTCAAAACCAGGTGGCGCCCTATAACGTCTTCGTCTTTGCGAAGGTTTCGGACCGTTCCGCCCAGGGCAACGTTTATTATCTGGCAGCCACGGCAGATGCCGAGCATGGGCAGCCCGCGCTCCCTGGCCGCGCGAATGAGGGCCATTTCGAAGTCGTCACGCAGCCGATGAACCCGCCTGGTCAGGTTCGGGTCGCCGCCGTAAAGCTTCGGGTCCACGTCGCCCCCGCCGGTGAGGAGCACCCCGTCAATCTCCTTTTCTTCAAGGAGGGCTTTTACCGCTTCCGGGTTGACTTCAGGGGCACCGGCGGCGTCGGGTCGCAGCGTTATGAGGCGCCCACCGGCTGCGGCTATGACACGCTGGTAGGTCGCGTCGGTTATGCCGACTCGACCCCAGAGCGTGTTGTCCAGCGAGAAGGCAATACGTGGAGCATCTTTGGGCAGACGCGCCTGTATCCAAACAGGATAGATAAAACGAAGTGATATGTAGATGCCGATAAGGATGCCGCCCAGAATGGCCAGCGCGATCCCGATGCGGCGAAGCCAACGCCTTAAACGCCTGGCCGGCGGGGTCACCTTGCCGCAATTCTTGCTTTGCTCGTCATTCATCATCGCCGCCGGGCCCGCCTTCCCCTGTGATGAGCTCGAGGTTCACCTTTCCATGGCGCAGCAAGACTGCCAACGGATAGAGAACACCCAGCGCAGCTAAGGGATCGTCGCGCGAGAGGACATCGTAGATGTTGTCTTTGTGTTCCTCAAGGAGCTGCCTGGCCTTGTTGAATCGAGCCGTGACGTCAAAGTATTCTCTAACGCCTCGAAAGAGTCTCCGGATGCCTCGGCGCTTCGAGCCTGTGCGGAATTCTTCTTTTGCTTGTTCCCAGGAGTTACTCAGCGCTGCCATACCGCGTTCGTTCTCGGCGATCTCCTGAAGGGTCGCCAGAAGGGCCAGGATAGGTGTTTCCGTTCGAACATCCGTCCGGGTTTCCTTCACGGGTTCGATGTGTCCTTCCACGGCGAGCTGGAAGAGCAGCCACGGATAGTCCCATCCCGATTCGACCGACTGTATGAGGCCGCCAAAGAAGCGGGGATTGACTTCTATCAGTTGCGGTTGCGATTCCGGCGTGCTTTCCCACCGGAAGTCCAGTTCTGCCACACCGTGCCAGCCGAGTGGGCCCAAAAGCTCGGCCGCGACCTTTTCCATTTCCGCCGCTTCCACGGTCTCGCGCATGACGGTCGCCCCTCGCTCTGCGGGGAAGGCGCGCAGCCCGCGATATGTCATAGATGCTACCATTTCCCCGTGGTCGAAAAGTGTGGTCACGCAGTAGTCGTCTCCGGGGACCGCCTGTTGAATGATGGGATAGTCCTTTTCTTTGAGTTTGAAATGCTCTATGAATTTTTCAAAGGTGGATTTCAGCTCATCGAGCGTGTTGACTTTTCGGATGCCGACACCCGATGCCGCTTCTCGCAATTTCACGAAGGCCGGCAGCTCCACCTCCGAAGCAATTGACTCAAAGTGCTCCAGGCTCTCCGGAATCCACGTCTTCGGAATGGGCAGTCCGCGCTCCATCGCATAGGCGGCGAGGGTCCCCTTGTTGTGTATCTGTTCGATATGTTCTATCTGCGGGAGGGGAACGCGGATGTGCGGTTCGAAACGCTCTCGGTGCCGGGCGATAAGGTAGGTCTCCTTGTGAATGGGCATCAGGACGTACGGCGTCGTCTCATCTTCAGGTTTGTGTTCAAGCACCACTTTCTCTAACACATCAAGGAACGCTTCCGGTTCTTTCGTTGGATTCGGATAGCGGAATTCGGCGATGCTGTATCGCGAGAATGACGCCGCCGTCATGGCGTATTCATCGCCGGTGATGACTTCAACGCCGCGCCGCCCGAGGCTGCGGGTCGCCACCAGCGTTTGCCAGCCGCGAGAGAAGGTGATGATGGCCCGACCGGCACTGCCCGCCTTTTCTGTGTCTTTGCTCACGTCGAACGACCTCCTTTACCTGTGCACAACGATGCCGCTCTCCGGCCCCCACGCTTTGCTTCGCAAAGCGAAGCTGTGGGGGTCCGAGTGCAGCCGCTGGTTCGGTAATAATAATTTTCACTCACAAGTCTAACTGTAATCTTATCGTCTTGTCAAGTCTTGTAGGGTGGGGCTTGCCCCACCACTCCGACTGAAAAATGCGGGTTTAGGCAAGCTCTTCGACCTACCTTTTTTTAGGTTTGGCCTTAGCAGGTATACTTTTTATAGGTGCAGATTTTTTGATCGTTTGCTCTATCAGCCGGGCTTGCCGCAGCGAAATACCTTTACCCCCCTCAATCTTGTCAACTATGGCGTAACTTTCAACTATAGCCAATAAGCTCAGCAAAAAGCTCAGCGTGCTCTCTGCACCTTGATTGCTGTTGACCCCGCCGGGAATTAGCGCATCACAGCATCCTTTCGTTCTAAAATCGTAGAGCGGAATATGCAGGTCGTTTTCGTCCAGGAACCAGTCGAACGCTTTTCTTTGCAGTGTTAAATATCTGCTGTTTTGTGTGGCATCGTAAGCCGGCCTTAGCATCATAACCGTACTTGCAGCTTCTATCGGCTGCTGGTCGAATGCAGCTTTTGTCTTTCCGCGTTCGTACCATCCCTTGCAGCCGACAAAGCTGAAATGTTCCCCATTGAAAGTATTTGCTAACAGAAATTCACACGTTTTTTCCGCAGCTTCGATGTATTTCTTGTCCTTAAAAATCAGGCCGGCAACAAATAACGCGTGCGGTAAAACGGCGTTGTCGTAAGTTAGTGTGTCCTCAAACCACTGCCAGTCGGGAAGACTGTTTTCTTCGTACTGTGCTATCAATCCGTCTGCAGCTATTGCCAGTTGGCGTTTGATGTCACTGGCGCCGGGAAACTGCTTGAGATAATCGCTCATACCGAGCATTGAATACGCCATACCCCTTGGATATTGCTTCTCCACATGTTTTACGGACCTGTCAAAACAGTCTTTGATTATTGATAAATACGATGGCGAAGGGGGTTTTGCCATGACCGTTCCGAACGCCCACAATACTCTGCCGAAAGCATCATTGACGGGCTCATTTTTTACCCAACTCCTGTCGAAATTCATAAAGTTTCTCACTGAGCCGTCGTCGTTTTGTGAATGCAGAATAAAGGACAGGTATATATCGAAAAGCTCCAGAGCGCCTGGTTCGGGGTATTGCGAGTAGTACTTGGTCATTGCAATTACGGCTCTTGCGTTGTCGTCTGTGCAGTAGCCGTATTTACGATTTGGTGTCGTGAACTTGGCGTGCTGGTACAGACCCGTATCGTCGGTTAGTTTTTTCAAGTGGGCCAACGACGGCTCAGGAACCTCAATAGTTGATATTGTTTTGGCCACTGACGGCGCGGTCCTGGCGGCAATACGGACGGGAAGGCGTTTTGCGCTAAATAATTTCCAGTAGGCCTGCCCGATTTTCGGCCACGTTCGCGACCTGCCGTACTCGTAAGCGCTTCTTCGAAATGAATAAAAAAGCGAATCATCCTGAAGGATTTCTATTATTGC
>DAOVNI010000122.1 GCA_030630315.1 Phycisphaerae bacterium
TATTCTAACTGCGAATCTGTCCTCTACCACGACCACATTTCCGGTAGCGAACTTGGTGTCCCTCAGGTATAAGTCTACCGGAGCATCAATAGGTTTATCGAGTCTCAATACCGAGCCGGGTCCAAGCTGTAAAAGCTGCCGGACTGGTATCTCTGTCTGGCCAATAGAAACCGTAACAAGTATGCTCATATTCAGCAGGATTCCGATACCTCCGCCGGCACCTAAGTCCCCGCTCGGAACAGCTTCGGAGAATTCAACGGGTTGTGCCTGCGTTTTTGACTCCGCTTTGTTTTCCGATGCTTCGGGTGCATCGGGATTTTCCTGGTTCTGGTTTTCTTCTACGGCTTCAGCTGTTTCTGCCATATTTTTTCCTTTCGTATTTGTTTTAGCCTACAAAGTGCACATCGATTGACAATTGACACTTATAATCTGCCATGCGTTATTTCCTCTCCGCCAATTCTTTCTGTAATTACCACGGCGTACCTGCCGGCTGATTTTGCAGGACGACCGCGGAAAGCCATCTGGTCGTTTACCATCACTTCAGCCGGCTTATCAATTGCTTTATCGAGTAACAATATGTCATCAACCTGGAGACTCATCATCTCGTTGAAAGTAAGCACTGTAGAAGCCAGTTGAGCAGTAACAGAAACCGATATTTGCTGCAAATGGTTAAGGATTGCTTTTGAAATATCCTCGGCTGAGAATTCACCGGCAGCTTGTGCGGTTTTTCCTACAACAGGTTCCAGGGCGTTACAGAGCATCAAAAGGTAAGCTTCAGTATCGTCTGAGTCGCTTTTCTTAACGTTAAAAGTAATCTTGCAGAGTTCTTCTGTGCCTTTCAGTTCAAGAGGCAACAGTCTTCTGACGATGTTCTTGGCCGGCTGGAAATCACAGTCGCTGTGAGAGTCTGAAAGCGCCTCAACAATGGCAGAGGCGATGTCTAATAAGAGCGATTCTTCCAATTGTGATAAATCGTTTCTCGAATCTTCTTTGGATTCGGTGTCCCCAAGCAATTGTGTTGCCCAGATGAATGCAGTTTTAAGAGGTATGCTGATGAGTCCACATGGATGCGCCTCGTCGGTGCCAAAAGCGAGGTAATAATCATTCTGTTCGCTCTCTACGGCCTGGTCGAGAAGTTCGTTAGCAAAGTGCTGGGCGGTCGAAGCAATTGTTACGTTGAAATCACCGTGACATAAAGTAGCAAATTTCTGAGCAATCGTTTTGGCTGTTTTTTTTGTGAAATCGTCAAGCATGTGGAGCTGGCTGCGAGTAAAACAGTGAGGCTGTTGCCAGTTGTATTCGGCAGCCTCTATTTGTGTGGTATCCTCCATTATTGGCCCGGAACCGAGAGCCGCAAGGATCTGTTGTATCTTTTTTTTGCTTAAGTTGTTATTACGTGCGCCATTCATTGTATAGCGAATTCCTTAAAAAGAACGTGCTTGATTTGAGGCCTGGCATCAGGGAAAAGCTTTTCGTTGAAAGCATCGAGTATTTGCGATTGAATACGCTTGAGGTTCCTATCACCTCTGATATCTTCCAGCGTCAGGCTCGCAAGATAAATAGTAAGCCAACTTGTCAGGACAGGTTTTTTCTCCTCAAGAAAAGCGCTCCCTTTCTGCTGGTCCACCTCGGCGCTGATTTCCAGTGTTATGGCCGCTCGAACATAACGTGTTATGCCAGGTACATCGAGATTTGCCACAACGGGCTCTAACTCATAATACCAGGTCTTTTGATTCGGCAGCTTGCCGGACCCGGTTAAATCGGGGGCGTCCACTTTCAGGTCCTCTGGCTGCGTTAGTTTTGCTTGTTCGGCTCTCTGGGGTGTGCCGGAGACGGCAAATAATCGACCGAGTCCAAGGCCGGCACCGGCGCAAAGAACTACTGCAACAGCCATTATTATCCACGGCAGCAAGTCGCTGCTTGAGGGCTTTTCATCGGTTGATTTAGCCTTCTCGTCGTGCTGGCGCACTGTTGCAGCAGGTGCATCTTCCTGCTTCTTCCCGTTTTTTGTATCATCTGCATCTGCCATTTTTGTCTTTCCTTTGCTCCACACATAGAAACTCAAAACTCAAAACTAAAAACTCAAAACTAAGCTGGCTGCAGGCACCCTTGCTGACGATATCGGCGTATCTTATCTCGCAATGTTCGGTCACTGATGCCTAATACCTTTGCAGCTTTCGTCTGGTTGCCCGCCGTCTGTCGTAAAGTATCAAGAATCGCCCGCTGCTCTATCTGCACGAGCGGTACTCCCCCCAGTCCGGAAATCGACGATTGACAATTGCCACTTGACAAATTATTTTCCTGTGGGAGTGGTTGTAATTCATCAAAGAGCCAGGAGACGTCAGCTAAGGAGAGGGTTTCGCCGACTCCTAAAATCAGGGATGTCCGCACGACATTTCGTAATTGCCGGATGTTGCCGGGCCAATGATATTTGGTGAAAATGCCCATCATCATGGGGTCAAGTTTAGTGATACGGCGCTGGACTTCGCCGGCATAAAGGTTAACAAAATGCCATACAAGGTCGGGCAAATCCTCTCTGCGTTCCCTCAGAGGTGAGATAATTAATCTTACTCCGCTTAGCCGATAGTAAAGGTCCTGACGAAACCGGCCCTGTTGAACTTCCTGCAGTAAATCTTTGTTGGTGGTACTTATTGTTCGAATATCGACTTTGACATTTTCGTTTCCGCCGACACGTTCAAAGTCCTGCTGCTCGAGTACGCGCAACAGCTTGGCCTGAAATTTTAGAGGCGTTTCGGTGATTTCGTCCAAGAGCAGAGTCCCGCCGTGGGCCATTTCGAATCGTCCCTTGCGCTGAGTGTAGGCACCGGTGAAAGCGCCCTTCTCATGACCAAACAGCTCGCTTTCAAGAAGCGAATCACTTAATGCCACACAATTGACTTTGATGTACGGTCCCTGTGCCCTTCTGCTTTCGTGGTGGATAAGATAAGAGATTAGCTCTTTTCCTGTTCCGCTTTCGCCGGTTATTAAAACAGGTGCCGAGGTAGGAGCTATTCTTTTAGCCAAATTGACGGTTTGGGCCAGTTTCTCGCTTCTGCCCACAATTTGATAAAGGCAGCGGATGTCCTCTTGAGCCGAATCTATCGTTGAAACACTGTGGTTTGGCAGGAAGGTATCCAGCAGACTCTCTATTTTTTCAGGTTGGAGCGGCTTGATCAGGAAATCACAACAACCTGCATGGATGGCCTTGACGGCTGTTTCGATTAGTTCGTCGCTCGTCGCTCGTTGCTCGTCCAGCCCCTCGGAGGGGCGGGGCTCGTTGCTCGTTGCCATAACCACCGGCAGCTCCGGCGAATTTGCCCTGATTTTCCGGAGCAGCTCGAAGCCGAGCCGGGACTGGCCGGACAGGTTGGAGCGCCGCCCCTGCTTTTGCAGTGGTGTCATTGCCGCGGAGGCGGGAATTTTGTCGCTGGTGAACACAAGGTCGCAATTACCCTTGTCGAGAAGGTCAATAGCGGTTTTTTTGTCATTAGCAATGATTCCGTGGATTCCTTTACGGGCTAAAATCTCAAGCATAAATCGAATCAGCTCAGGGTCGTTATCAACGATCAATACATTTGCCATCCGGCTTCTCTGCGTGACTCGCTTTACGTTGTTTATTTCGGTTTTGCTCACTTCGGGCGCACTCCATTTTCATCCCGCACCAATTGAGCTTAGGCTCACGCCTAATTGGTGCTGGGCTAAAATTGGTTTTCGGTAATTAATACCCTTGGGTTGTCTTTCTGGTACCAATCAATTAATTTGCTCCGGGCTTTGGCCAAATCCGTCCAGGGCGAATCGGGATATTCTGCAATTAGCTGTCTGTACATTTTCATTGCCGTTGGCAGGTCATCATCTCGCAGGCAGTTACCTATTTGAAATAAAGTCCAGACTCTGTTCTGAGCCGGGTCGGCTTTGTCGGGACTGCTGCGACTAAGAGCTTCCTGGTAACATATCGCTGCATCTTTTAGATGGCCGCTGAGAAACAAAAGCTCCCCCAGCTCAAATGGGCTGTGTAGTCGTTCAGGATGTTGCAACAGACTCTTGAGCATTTGTAAAGTTTGCTCGGTTACCGGCTCGTACGGTAGTCTGAGTTCGATTTTTTTCTTCTCATGTTCTTGTGGCGCCTCTATAGCAGATGAAGTTTCATTGGGTTCAGTTGCTTGGGCCGGCTCGACGACAATGACGGTTTTAGGGACCTCTTCCCGCGGCTCAAATTCAACAGAACGGATTTGCTCAATTATCCGCTGAAGTTCATTTTTACTCTCGGCCTTTTCGACTTTAGCAATGCTAATGCTGGCCTGCCACAATTGGTGTGCGAGGTGATTATTTGAGCTTTGTGCAATAGGTAAACTACCCTGTGGCAATTGAGAGCGTTTTTTGCTGTCATTCTGAGCCAAAGCCGAGGGTTCTGGCCGCTGCGTAAGAAAAGATACTTCCCCTTCGGCGCTGCGGGCTAAAGGCTCTTTCCGTTCAGAAGGCCAGGTCGCCTCAGTAGCGGAGTTTACATCAGCAATCCGGCAATTTGCCGGACTGATTTGTAATTGCTCTCCTATGGAGTCCTCACGGACTTGCCGGGCTGATTGAAGCTTAGCGAGCTGCATCAGGGGTTCCCAGAGGCGGAAAAGAGCATCGGGGGTCCACGGGACATCAGGCGTGTTTACATCTTGCGAAGTTTCGGCTGCAATATTCGGCGTGTTTACATCTTGCGAAGTTTCGGCTGCAATATTAGGCGTGTTTGCATCTTGCGAAGTTTCGGCTGCAATATTCGGCGTGTTTACATCTTGCGAAGTTAGCACTAAATGGGATGTCAGAAAATCAATCGGGTCGAGTTGTTCTGATGGGGTCTCCGCGTTGGCAAAAGATACTAATAAGCAAGAAGCTAAAAGCAAAAGGCGAAGAACGCAAAAGCAGAACTTAAAACTCAAAGTTAAAGAACTTTTAAATTTCGGGTCATAACTTTGCTTCAAATTTTCGTTTTTAATTTCCATTGTTAATTAGCCTGTTTTATTGTGTTTGGTGTAAGTGATTGGCCTATGATGGCCTGACTGTCAGATATTCTTTTTTCAGTTGTGGCTTCGGTCCCGTTCCACCGGCCCAAAAGAGCCAATGCTGCGCTGTCATAATTTTTCTGTCGGGTATAGGCCGTTGCCAGGATGTTTAAGGCCTCTTGCTTTATCCACTCCGATGGCCCCAGGTCTAAAAGCTGAGAGCAAACGGATATAGCTTGAGAATTCTGGCCGAGTTTCAAACAAACATTAGCCAATTCGAGAGCGATATCGTGCGCAAAAGGCCCGGGTTCGACGAGGACAAGAATTTCGGTTAAGTTCGCGCGGGCGAGCTCCAAATTCCCTTTGGCGATGTAGCAGTTAGTCAGTTCGAAAGACATTCTGGCCTTTAACTGCGAGTCGGGAATATATTCAACTCTGTCTCCGAGTGCCACAATAGCCTTATCAACCAGGCCCATCGCCCGAAGGACTTCGCTCTTGAGCAGTAACATCTCAACAGATTCTTTCTGTGAGAACGCCACCGGACGTATGTTCTCTAATACATCAAGTGCCTTGATGAAATTCTCCTGCTGCATATAA
>DAOVNI010000062.1 GCA_030630315.1 Phycisphaerae bacterium
AGATATTTTTTCAAATTTATACTTATCACCACTCTCATCATGGGAAATGGTTAGAAAAAGAATATCTTAAGGTAGTTAAGGTGAATGGAATCTACTCTTCTACCGAAAAGGTATCCAAAGAAGAGGCCTATGGCGAAAGTGTTAATGTGCGGAAAGAAATTGTGCGGCTGGGGGGGGAATACTTGATTAAAACAGAAGACAGAAGACAGAAGACAGAAGACAGAAGACAGAGGACAGTTGACTGTCGCCGGTTGCCAGTTGCCAGTAGTTCGTAGATAGTTAATAGTTTGTTGTTCATAGTTCGTAGTTTCCTTTGACTTTGAACTTATTTTGGCGTGTATCTGCTGATACGAAGACGTGCGGTTCTCCGCTAAATGCCTGCCATTCCTATGACGGGTTGTATTTTAACAGAAATTCAAACGAAAGTCAAGAAGAAAATAAAAAGATTTCAACGCAGAGATCGCTGAGGGCGCAGAGAAAAATTTAGCCACGGATTGACACGAATTGTCATGAATTTATTTAACCGCGGAGGACGCTGAGAACGCAGAGAGTTTTTAGCCAGCTTTGTGGTCTTAGCAAGCTCTGTTCTGAAAGCAAGCTTTCGCCACAGAGACTTTGCTTCGTCCACAAGGCCATCGAAATGGCCTTTTTCAGAAGCCGGCTAAAAACTAAGGGCTGAATACTAACGACTCAATTATGCACAGCTAAAGAAAAAGGGCTGAGAGTAATAAACTCACAGCCCTTTCGTTTTAGTGCTAATGTTACCCGCGATTATTGGTTCATAAGGCCCGTGACGTGCTCGATGGTTTCTATGACAAGCGGGTAAACCACGCTTTGACCTTCGCAGGTTATTATCCAGTCGTTTTTGTCGGGCCGGCCGGTCTCGGCACAGCCATCTGTCTTCTGCAGGATGTCATTTTGGAGTTTATTCAGCGCCTCCTCATAGCGCCCCGCGTCGAGCATCTTCTGCACTGCATTTATCTTGTTCAATAGAGCGTTCTTCATATTCTTATTCTTCAGCGTGTCCGGGTCAAGCATCGCATCTACGGCATCGGCAAGTGTGCCCTGCAGGGAGGATTCCACATCGGACCATTGACTTTCGACGCCGGCTGAGTTCCGGGCCTTTACACTATACCAGTAGCGCTGGCCCAACTCCAGGCCGGTAAATGTATAGCTGGTTTCGGTAATCCAGCCGGTGTTAGAGAGGATACTGGTAAAGTTGGCATCCTCGGCACACTCAGCGTAGTAATCATTGGCACCAGGTACCGGGTCCCAGATAATAGTGTTGGTAGTCCACAGAGTTATTTCCGGCTCGGCGTGCAGCAGCGGCGATGTCTCCCACCACAGACGGGGATAATCAACGCCCTCGTCAATAGTCCAGACAGGCGTGGTGAAGTCCCAGCCGGCATCGGTAAAGGTGCTCCGGGTTTGCATTTCGGCCGTTGTCTTACCTGTTCCACCAGCACTGGTTGTCAGTCCGCTGGTTTGAATGTCCCAGAACGAATCCATAACTCCTGCTACTTCTCCACCACTATATCCTACCAGGCCGCCTTGATATTCTCCCACAACGTGGCCTGATGAATAGCTGTTGACTATCTTTCCAGGCACCCACCACCACCATCCCCATTTGCCATTTTGTCCCACCAGCCCGCCGACACGGGCGTATCCCGAAACGCTGCCGGTTGAATAAGAGTTGATAATTGTGTCAGAATTGATCCCAACCAGACCACCTACATAATCTTCTCCCGAAACGCTACCGGCTGCATAGCAGCTTGTGATTGTGCCCCAATTATATCCCACCAAGCCGCCGACATACCAAACACCCGCAACGCTGCTGGTCGAATAGCAGTTAGAGATTGTTCCGTTTGTGATTGGGCCATAATAATTCTGTCCCACCAGGCCGCCGACATATTTATATCCTGAAACGCTGCCCGTCGCATAGCAGTTGGTGATTGTGCTGCGATAAGAATTGAATCCCACCAGTCCGCCGACAAAGTAATCTCCCGCAACGCTGCCGTCTTCAGCATAGCAGCCGGTGATGGTTTCGTCTTTCAGGTAGCCAACCAGCGAACCAACGTAATCCCCTGTTCCCGCATCAACATCAGGGTCAATCAATCCTAAATCTTTTATTTCTCCACTAACATACCCGAAAAGTCCTACGTGATTCACTCCATTAGCACCATAAGTAAAGTTCGAAATAGTATGACCGTTGCCGTCGAAAACACCTGTAAAGGGAAAAGCGTAATTTCCAATGATGTAAAAATTGATTCCTGTCAAATCAATATCACTGATTAACTTGAAATGTGCCTGCATTAGTCTTGGATTATGGCCAATATGATTGAGGTCTTCTGACGTCGAGAGTAGGTAAGGGTCATCTGCGGTTCCCATCCCACCCGAAAAGGTAGGTAATACAGGCAGAGGCGAGAGCTGCCACCACAAAACCATATAGCCTCCCACAGCAGGCTCTGCCCACTCGTCACTGGATCCATTTGCGAATTCACCGACAAAGTCCCACGCGGCATCAAGAAAGGTATTGGCGTCCTGCATCTGGGCTGTCGTCTTGCCCGTGCCGCCAGCACTTGTCGCTTGCTGGGTCGTTTGAATATCCCAGAATGAAGCGGAAACCGTACCATCATTCTCTCCCACCAGTCCGCCGACACGCTCATCCCCGGAAACAGTGCCGCTTGAATAGCAGTTTG
Source organism: Phycisphaerae bacterium (assembly GCA_030630315.1). Taxonomy (GTDB): domain Bacteria; phylum Planctomycetota; class Phycisphaerae; order Sedimentisphaerales; family Anaerobacaceae; genus JAUVYQ01. Next base: position 2,700 of record DAOVNI010000062.1, read on the forward strand.
AGATTGTGCCGTAATTATTATTGTATCCCACCAGCCCGCCGACAAATTGTTCTGCTGTAACGCTGCCGGTCGAATAGCAGTTGGTGATTGCGCCATAACGATTCCTTCCCACTAAGCCGCTGACAAACCATTCCCCTGAAACGTCGCCGACTGAATAGCAATTGGTGATTGTGCCCCAATTATATCCCACCAGGCCACCGACAGAGTTCCCAGTTCCACTTACATCACCGGTAGAATAACAGTTCGAGATACTGCCATTATTTACCCCCACCAGCCCGCCGACAAATTGTTCTGCTGTAGCGCTGCCGGTTGAATAGCAGTTGGTGATTGAGCAGCCATAATCATTATATCCCACCAGTCCGCCGACGTAGTTGGCTCCCGCAACGCTGCCGCCCTCAACATAGCAGTTGGTAATTGTGCCGCTGTGCAACGAGCCAACCAGCGAACCAACACCTCCACCTGTTCCGGCATCAACATTGGGGCCAATCAATCCCAGATTCTTGATTTCGGCATTGGGATCATCAACGTATCCAAAAAGGCCTATGGAACTCCTGCCTGTGGAAGCGTAGGTGAAGTTTGAGATAGTCTGGCCGCTGCCGTCAAAGACACCGGTAAAGGGTTTATTATCAGAAGAAGATACTCGGTATCCGATGATATTGAAAGCTGTTCCCGTGTAGCTCCCCAAATCAACATCTGCCATTAGCTTGAAGTGCTTGTCCCAGTTGTTGGAATCGGCGCCGATGGCGTTCATCTGGTTTGCATCGAAAATCAGATACGGGTCATTCGGCCCTCCCGTACCGCCGCCGTATTTGGCCTGAGCCGGCAGACTACAACAGCAGATAACAACAAATACAGTGATTTTGCCCAACAGGCTTGAAATCCTCGTCCCACTCATCTTTCTATCCTCCATCCCCCCAATTATTTTACCAATTCTCAGTCGAAGTGTTGCGAAATCTTGACTGTCGTCAGACAAGTATCGCAGCCTACCCTCTATAATATAAATCCGAAATCCTAAGCTCTAAATCCGAAACAAATTCGAAATCATAATTTTTCAAATGTACCAAACACAATATCGGTGGGCTAAAGCCCACCCTACTTTATGCCCTCTGCCTTTATGCCTCCAGCCCCCATATTTCCCATTTTTGAGCCGATTTTCGCCAAAATGCTTTAGTGCGCAAGTGCGTAAGAGCACAAGCAATAAGGGCACAAAGCGAATTTAGTTTTTTCGATGCAGCTTGATCTGTTAGGTGCTGTTATCATTCAGGGCACAAAGTAACAGAAAAGAAGGAAAAAGTCAAGGGGAAAAAAGAATATCGAATATCGAATCTGAATGTCCAATGTCGAAGTGCAACTGCACGGGCATGACAGGTCGGTAGGTTTATTTAATTGTGTGGCCAGATTTCTCGACTTCGCTCGAAATGACCCCCTTAGAGTATAAGGTACTCTAAACAAGGGGGCAGGTGGGGCAAGCAGATTTGTTTTTGCCACGAAATGGTTCGACCCATTCGACAAGCTCAGGGCAAACAGGGCAGGCTCACCATCCCGAGAGAAGCCGAGGGAAAGCACAATATGCACAAAAGGGACAAAAAAACGGCCAAAGAAGCACTTTTTTTGGTCATCCTTTTTCCTATTGAAATGCGCACTATATCCCGTATAATCTCACTAAAGTGTGCGGCAAATCAGACGGGCACAGGAAAGTCAGCATCGGACTAACAATCCGATGGCATGAAATTGCGACAAACGAGTGCCCGCCTGATTATTTCAACTTTTCGAATGCTAAAGTTTGCATTTTAGCAACGAAGTAAAAAATTTTTAGCAAAATTTGAAGCGATTCATCAGCGTGTGCCGATGTTAAGAATAACCTGGAGTTTTTTTCGCAAAGGGAAGTGCAATGCAACTCAAATATTTAATGCTCACTTCGGTATTTTTAAGCCTAAGTCTGCCCCTACTCGCTGAGGCCCGGGAAAAGGGGCCGGTTGAGGTTTACGCTCGCGGCGACTATGCCAGCGTGGTCAGGCTGCTGGAGCCGAAGTACCTCGCCGAAAAGACAAACATCCAGGAGCGTATCATCCTGGCGAGGGCCTATCTGCATTTAGAGCGGGCCGACGATACTCTGGCGGTACTGAAAACGGTCCTTAATATCGACCGGGAGAACCCGGAGGCCAATAGTCTTACGGGCAGGATACTGAATGAGCAGGGCAAACATAAAGAAGCATTGGAGTATTTGAAGCAGGCCTGGCGTTTGAAACGGGATTCGGCCACGGCCAGTGCGCTCGGGGCCTGCTACTATGGGCTGGGGGAATTTACCAAGGCGAAGGTGTATTTGGAAAAGGCGCTGAGCGAAGATATTCGCGACCCGAGGAATAGTTTTATTCTTGGCAAGATATGCTTGGAGCGAGGTTTCGGGGCTCTTGCGGAGAAGAATCTCTTGAAGGCGGAGGAGGCAGGGATGGCCTCGTCGGAGCTGTACCTTTTGCTGGGCCGAGCATACCTGCTCCAGCGTAAATATGTTGGTCCGATTCTTGTCCGGCATCTCTCTGAGCCGGCAAAGGCCGGTGATATTGTGGATGACTATGTTGTGCTTGGCAGCATCGAAGGTGTGTTCTCCAATCAGTACCGGGTTTGCACTCGGCATTGCGTCCTTTATGAGGGCTACCGTGTGTTGGAAGCGGAGCCGAACAACATTGATGCCCAATATTTGCTGGCGAGAGGATGGCTGGCGGCGGGCAACAAGGATTTGGCAGCGGGGAATCTTTCCTCACTATTGGAACAAGAGAAAGGCACGCTTCGGGTCGCTGAGCTGCAAATTCAACTGCATCTGGCAAGGAGAGAGTACGGAAGTCTTCAGAGAACTCTGGAGGCTGCCAAAGAGGCGGGATTGTTCGACGCTCAAAGGACGGCTGAGTTCTACTATCAGGCGGCGATGATGCTGCGAGTCGCGGGGAATCGGAAAGAGGCGATGCGCCTGCTCTCAAAAGCCGAGAGTTATGCGCCGACTTCGGCACCAATTCTGCGGTCATTAGCTGGGCTGCATCTTGGCTTGGGTCATCGCAGTGAGGCACGAGGATATTACGCCCGGCTGGTAGAACTATTTCCTGATGCTGCCGATATCGACGAGTTACGGAACAGACTTCGGGTCCTGCAGGAGCAAACGAGGACTGAAAGATGAGAACCAAGAGGCTGATTCAGGTCTTTGTGTTGGTAGTGGGTGCTTGCAGTTATGGTTTCGCGGCAAGGACAGACACGACGGAGCAGCTTCAGGAGCGTGTCAAGGCCAATCCGTCTTCCCTGGAGGCTAAAGAATCGCTGGCCGAAACATATTTGAGGCAATGTGAACTGGAAAAGTCGCTGGAAGTGTGGCGGGCGATCCTGGCCAGCCAACCGGAGCATAAGCGTGCCCGGTTCGTGGTGTCACGACTGACGATTCAGGCATTGGACCTGGATAGCTACCTTGAGGTCATAGAAACACTGATCGACAAGGGTCAAATCGCAGGTACGGATTCATTGCTCGATGCAGCTGCACAGCGGGCCGCCACCGACGGTCAAAAGGCCCGTATCCTGTATCTTCGCGGACGGCTCTATGAGCTAACGAAGAACGAAGCCCGGTCACGGGCCAGTTTTGAGGCGGCGGTGAAACTCTATCCGGACACTGGATGGGGCGCGCGGACAGCAATAGTTCTGGCGGAGAGCCATTGGGCAAAGCAAGTGCCCAGCGAAGCGAAGCGTCTGCTTCGCAGCGTGGTGGAGAATGAGAAACTTGATAATGCTGTGCGGGAGGAGGCGAAGTTTAAGCTGCTGCTGGCTGAATCTGCCGACTGGACGACTCAAAGGCGAATCGCGGCGCTGCGGCAACTGCTCCCGGCGGCGTCGGAAACCGGAGCAAAGTGGCAAATCCTGGAGAAAATCGTTGATTTTACGGTCCAGGCTCAAGGCAAATGGGTATGTGAAGCGGTGGAGGCAGCGGGGGCGTTTCTGCAAAACGGACCAGAGGACGAACAGGCCGACGAAATGCTTTCCAAGTTGATGCGAGTGGCCAAGAACAATCAAGAGCCTGAAGTGCTCGATTGTCTGCTTGCAGTCTTGAGTGAAGTGAGGCTGGAAGAAGAGAGTTTGGTCCGTAAGGTCTGTCTTATTGGCGTTGAAGCGCTGATAAGGCGAGCGGTTGTCGAGACTGACGCAAAGGCAATGAGCGGCTTTATAAGCAGGGCGAGTGAACGGCTGAGAAAACTTGAAGAAGGAGGGATGCCATGGGGCGAGAAGCAAATCTGGCAGCTTCGCGGCAAATTCTATCTGGTTGAGGCACAAAAGCTGGTTGCCCTGGTTGGCGGGACCGAGGCGCTGTCAGCAATCATGAGGGCAAAGGATCATTATCTGGCGGGACTGGCGGTCGACCCGAAAGGTAGTTTGGACCGGCTGAAGAAGATTGAGATGATGCTCGAACATATCCAAGAGTGGGAAGTGGCTTTGTCGCTGTACCGTGAAGTTGCGGATGGATTTGCCCACACGCCAGAGGGGCGGGATATGCTGCTGAAGGTCGCAGAGCTTTACGAAAAGCGACTGGATTCTCCAATGGCGGCGCTGGATGTGTATGCGGAATATGCGGCACGGTATCCGGCAGAGCTTTCGTATAACCAACTTAGCATTGGCCAGCGTTTGCAGCGATTTGGTTATGCAAATGTGCTAGATTTTCAAAAACGGATGGGTCTGAAGCCCGACGGGATCGTGGGCCCGCGGACACGCAGTAAACTGGCAGAACTCGAAGAGGGATTCGATATGATAAGTGTCCGGGGCACCGAGGGCGGGGGTGTTCTGCGTGGTGAGTTTGTTCATCCGACCATGTTCCGGACCGCGCGTCAGCTTGAGCAGGCCGGACGGCACTACGATGCTATAAAGGCGTATCTACTCATGCTGAACCTTTTCCCCACCAAGAGGGAAGCCGACGACGCCCTGCTGGCGGTGGCGAGATTGTTCCGTGATAATATGCTGTTCGAGGAGGCGCTGGGGGCTTATGAGGAATTGATGGAATACTTTCCCAAAGGAAATGTAACGAGCGAGGCATACATAGAGTCGGCTTCGTGCCTTGAGAATCTTGGACGGTGGAAAGAAGCAAAAGAATTGTACCAGCTGTACATCAAGAAATTCCCGCGGTACAAGCACGTAGGCTTGTGTAAGGAGCGG
>DAOVNI010000151.1 GCA_030630315.1 Phycisphaerae bacterium
CCAAAAGATGCTCGATGTAGCCGGCAACAACCTGGCCAATGTCAATACCACCGCTTTTAAGTCCAGCAGAATAACCTTCTCGGAGCTGCTGAGCGAGACGATTAAAAAGGCATCACAGCCGACAGCTACCGTCGGCGGCACTAACCCTCAGCAGATGGGCAGCGGTGTTGGAGTAGCCGGTATATCCCCCAATATGGCGCAGGGCAATATCGTAAATACGGGCAATCCTCTGGACCTGGCGTTGGAAGGAGAAGGCTATTTTGTATTGAGTGACGGTTCGCAAAGCCTCTACACGCGCGCAGGTGCGTTCGGGGTCGATGCGGACTCGAATTTTATTGACCCTTCTACCGGCTACCGTGTCCAGCGTACCGGTAATGTAGGCGAAGCTGACGGCTTCCAGGTTTCCGGTAATAGCGATATTCATGTCCCTTACGATGTAACACTGGAGGCAAATGCCACATCATCGATAACAGTGCAGGGCAATCTAAGTTATGATGCGACATTTGGCACACCGCAAACACAAAAGCTGACCTCGAATATAACCTATACAACTGGTGGTGGCACGGTGGCTGACGGAACATCAGTAATCGATGAGCTCGACCAATTCAGTGGGGGCTCAGGGACCGGTGGGTCGTTGGATGTTGGTGAGTCGGGGACAATTAATATTGATGGTTATCGGCCGGACGGCATTGGTCTTTCCGTCGGAGATTTAACCTTTGATGTCACTGAGGTCGGCAGCGAAACGCTGCAAGATTTCATCGGCCATCTAAATGATAATGTCTTTACCGGAGACGATGCCGGAGTTACCGCATCTTTGGTCAACGGCAGAATAGTACTAACCGATACCGCCAGCGGCTACAGCCAGACCGACCTTACTCTATCGTACAGTGGTGATGGTACACTCACGGTGCCGGCGTATTTTGAGATGACGACCGTCGGCGGAGATCAAGTTAAAAATATGAGTATTACCGCTTACGACTCGCTGGGTGGGAAACATGTTCTCTCCGGTGCATTTGTTCGAACAGATACACTCAACACCTGGGATATGGTGCTGACATCAATCACCGGCGATGTCGATGAGATAACTATGGACAATCGGCGCATCAAAGATATAGAATTTTCCGCCAGTGACGGTTCTTACTCCGGTTTAGCACCCGGTGATACCGCCCAGTTTGAAATAACATTTCCACATGATACCTCGAACCCGCAAATTATCGCAATATCAATGGGTACCATAGGCAAGTTTGATGGCTTGACACAGTTGGCCGGAAACTCTACGGCAGTAGCAAGAGAGCAGGACGGTTATGAATCGGGCAGGCTTTCCACTGTTTCGGTTGATAATGAAGGGATAGTCATCGGTGCGTTCTCCAACGGTATCAAGAAGAACATTGCCACCATCCAGATAGCGTTATTCCAGAACGTGGCGGCTCTGGAAGGCGTTGGCGGCGGTTACTTTATTGCCTCGGCCAACTCAGGCGAGGCGATAGCCACCCAGGCCATGACTGCTGGTGCCGGTACCGTTCATGGCGGTGCACTGGAGAAATCCAACTCCGATGTGGCAACCGAGTTCGTCAATATGATTAAGGCACAAAACGGCTTCCAGGCCAATGCGAGGACCATCAGAGTTGCCAATGACATACTGCGAGAATTGACCAACCTTATCAGGTAGTCCGTCATCAATTGAGCCCGTACTGGGCCTAAATTGATGCCGGATTGGAAATTTAATAATGATAACAACCCCTGTAATCACGGACAGCTTGGCCGCTATTGTTCCGGCACTGACGCCGGCGCAGCGGTGGGACGCTGCAAGAAGCTGGTTTGGCACCAGCATTATAACCGACCGCTGGTTCATTCTAATCAGCCTCGCTACCTTACTTACGTTACTTGTGCTGTTTTTGGTGGTTAGCTTACAACGAAAGATACAGGAACGAAAGGCTACCGAGCAGTTGTTCGTTGAGTATGCTAATAGAAGGGGCTTGAGCGAGCATGAGCGTCAAATTCTGCTGGATATAGCAGTCAAAGCAGGGCTCAAACGAAATGAAGCGATTTTTACTATGGGCAATGCTTTTGAGAGTGGAGCTGCCAAAATAATAGAAGAAAGACTCACACAGCAAAAAGCTGAAGAAGCAGCCGCCAAGGACAATCTACGAATTCTGCGCCAGCAGATCGGATTGTCTTCCCTGCGTGAAAAGCTCGGCTTCCAGAAACGACGTCCCGCTTCAATAGGCTCGCCGACGAAGCCGAAGAAATCGACCAGCAGGCAGATTGGCGTCGGTAAAAAACTTCATATGACACGCCGAAAGACCCCTGATGCAGGCAGTATTGAGTCCACCGTCATAAAAAATGATGATACGGAGCTGATGGTCAAATTGGGGATGCCGGTGGTAAGTAGTCTCGGCGAACTCTGGCGTGTGCGTTATTATTTTGGTGCATCGGTTTGGGAGTTTGACGCTTCTGTGCTTAGTTACAGTGGTGACATTCTGGTTTTGAATCATAGTGATAACATACGGTTCATTAATCGCCGGCGTTTTTTGCGTGTTCCGGTAAAAAAGCCGGCCTTTATCGCACACTTTCCATTCGCAAAAACAGTTGGCGGAAGCAGTGATATTAGCAAAGAGGGTTCCGATGCAAAGCAAGGTTCGGCCCCCATGCTTGCTTCGCAAGAAGCAATGGGGGTCAGTACCTGGGGGCCACCAGAATTCGTCCCTGCGGTTGTTACTGAGCTGGCGGGTCCTGGTTTGCGTATAGAAGCTACCATGGAGGTAAAGGTAGGTGACAGAGTTTTGGTGGTGCTGAGGTTGGATGAAGAAAAGGAGCAGGATGCTGTTTTGGTGCGGGAGGGCAAAGCGCCAACATCAAAAATAGTAGAAGATATTGGCGAGGTCAGGCACACCAGAGCTATACAAAATGGTCTGTCGATAGCGGTTGAATTGATGGGCTTAAGCGACTCAAACGTTAATGAGCTGATTCGCGCTACCAACGCAGCTTCGGTAAGAGCCGGCGCTGAAGGTCGGGATATTCCCCCTTTGCCTTCTGCCGAAGGCAGAAAAGGGGGCAGCAAGCAGGGGGCAGAAGGAGGCGCTCCGAAGCCTGCGGCTGTACAAGGAGTCTAAAATGTCGGACATTATAGCTCAAGTTGGTCCAAGCATTGATGCGTTGATGCGGGAACTTTATATCATTACGCACAATCTGGCCAACGTAAGTACGGCCGGATATAAGCGTAGATGCAACGCATTTTCAAAATCGCTTGAAGCGCAGGGAGCGGGGACAGAAACATATTCTCCCGGCAGCTTAGATTTGAATTCGGTGTTTGATTTTTCCCAGGGCAGCAGTATCAAGACAGGCCGGTCGCTGGATTTTGCACTGTATGGTAAGGGATTCTTTGTAATAGAGACGCCCGGAGGGCCGCGTTACACCCGCAACGGGATGTTCCACTTAAACCAAAATGGTCAAATAGTAAATTCCGAGGGAAATACCGTAGCAGGCGAAGGTGGGCCAATCACGATACCGGCTAATGTGGGGCTTCCGCAGCTATATGTCTCGAGCGATGGAAGCATCGGTGCCGGCGGCACAGCCATAGGCAAATTCAGATTTGTCGATTTCAAAGACGACGAAAACAAACTCGTGCCGACCGGCGCGAGCTGCTTCCGAATGCCGGACGAGGATGTAAGGCCGGTTGCAGCCGAAAATATAGTTGTGAAACAGGGTTACCAGGAGGCATCCAACGTTAAGCTGGTTGACGAGTTAGTGGATATGATAATGGTGTCCAGACTCTACGAAGCGAATATGAAGTTCGTCTCAGCCCAAAAGGAAATTTCCAGTAGTATTATTGGTGTAGCTATGGGCTGATGAATTTGAGATTTGAGATTTCAAATTTGAAATTAATCAAAGGAGAACAATATTATGTTAAGAGCATTTTCCACTGCGGCGACGGGGATGGAGGCCCAGCAGAGGATGGTTGACGTGACCGCTAATAACCTTGCCAACATTAACACCAACGGCTTCAAGCGAAGCCAGGTTGACTTTCAGGATTTGCTTTACGTTGAGATAAGGGCATCCGGTACGGAAGTGGCTTCGGGCATAACAGCTCCCGCTGGTATAGAAATAGGTAGCGGAGTCCGCGTTGCATCTACAGTAAAGGTTTTTAGCGGCGGTGAGCTTCAGAATACCAACCGACCTCTCGATGTAGCTATTTTAGGTGAGGGCTTTCTTCAGGTAAGTTTGCCAGGCGGCGAATTAAGGTATACCCGCGATGGCTCGCTGCAACTAAATGCCGAGGGGCAATTAGTTACCAGTACCGGATACACCATAGAGCCGAGCATTAGCATTCCAACGGATGCCGTCTCTGTAGATATCGCAAAAGATGGAGGCGTCAATGTTACTGATTCTGCGGGAACTTCATCGGTTGTAGGCAATATTGAGCTGGCTCGATTTCCCAACCCATCAGGTCTTTCGAGTGAAGGAGATAACCTGTTTGCAGAGACTGAGGCGAGCGGTACGGCCACGACCGGAACGCCCGGAGATAGTGGTTTCGGCACTCTCCAGGCGGGATTTCTGGAAAAATCCAATGTCCAGATGATAACCGAGCTGGTCAACCTTATAAAGGCCCAACGCGCATACGAGACAAACTCCCGCGCAATAAGGGCAGCGGACGAGATGCTTCGAAAGGCAATCGCAATAGCAAGATTTTAATAAGGGAACATTATGAGTGGTAAAACAGTTGGCATTGTCGTAATTATTTGTCTGCTGGCGTCAATCCAATTTGGCCAGGCAGCGGCAAACAACAAAACCAACGATTTGCAGAAAGAC
>DAOVNI010000251.1 GCA_030630315.1 Phycisphaerae bacterium
ATGTTGAGCAATAACCGGACACTTGGCCCGCAAAATAAAGAATATATCTTTATCAACGTCACTTAGCGTTTCATAATTGCCCTGTCCCTTGGCAATGACCAAATCCGCCTCGTCAAATCGGTGACGAAACGCCTCTGAGCAGCTCTCCAGAATTGTGCCCGGCGCATCCGAGCCATTGTCGATAACCGTAACTATATCGGTTAAGCCGGCTATCTCGGCGTCTTCCATAGTCGCATCATTTATAATGGGGCCGGCCTTGACAACAAAAGTTATGTTCTCGCAGGGCAGTTGCTCAATTAACAGCCGGTCAAAAACAATTTCGCCGGCATTATCACCGATGTAAAGAATATCTTTCGCTTGGCCTGTTGCGTTCCTGAACTTTTTCAATGCCTCCATATCCAATGGTTCTGTCAGTGACCTGGTAATAGTTTCTTCAACCTGGGATTCTGCTAATCTGGACTTGACACCCAAATCAATGATGTTGCCTGCAATCGCTAACCGAACCGCTGTCTCGAAAGGGTTGGTAGAAGCTTGAACTTGCTCTTGTAATTCGGGATAGATCTTCAGAGCCAGCTTATTGAAGCGGTCCTTTATTTCTCGGTATGGGTCCTGAACACCTGTTAATTTACGAATCAAGTGATGTATTTTTTGGGCCATAGCAGGCGGGCTCTGGCGTAAATCCATTCTGGAAGCCAAACCGAGGACCCCGCGCATAACCTGTTCGTGAATCTGCTTGTCGTCCGTTATCAACCTTGCCGAATCAAGCGCCTGACGGACAAAACACGGGATACAATCGAAATAAGTTCTCATAAGTAATCAGATGTCCTTATTTTTGTTTAATTCAATCATCCCACTTTGGTGTTAATCCGTGGCTGTTATTTATACCTTCTACGTCTATTATGGGCATATGCCCGTAATAAATCCAGTAAAAATTTGGAAAAATAAAAAATTTTTTGGTTTGGCAAAATTCCGGGCAAATCCGGAGAACTCGCAGAAAATGGGAAAAGTGTGTGCAATTGGTGGTATTTCGGCTAAAATTACTCAAACTGACCGGTTCTGGCGAAGTTTGTTTTCAGAAGGACCAGAGATGCGTTCTAAGAGATTTAGATTCCTGCTTTCGCAGGAATGACAAAAAGGAGCGGAATGACAAAAAGGAGCGGAAAGACATAAAGGAAGGGATTATTATGGAGACGGTTTTGCAGACAAACATAGCCGGGCAGAAGCCGGAGCGAGGTAAGGTTCGCGATATATATGACCTGGGCGATAAGCTGCTGATAGTTGCGACCGACAGGATTAGCGCTTTCGACGTGGTTATGGCCAACGGCATACCTTATAAGGGGATTGTTCTGACGCAGATTTCGCTTTTCTGGTTTGATTTTTTGGGTGCGGAGGTTGAGCATCATTTAATTAGTGCCGACATAAGCGGTTTTCCTGGGCCGTTTTGCGATTGCGCCGAGCAGTTGGCCGGGCGGAGTATGCTCGTTAAAAAGGTTGAAGTTTTGCCGATTGAGTGTGTGGTGCGGGGCTATCTGGCCGGCTCCGGCTGGAAGGAATATAAGCAGAGCGGCACGGTCTGCGGGCAGAAGCTCCCGGCCGGGTTGAAGCAGTGCGGGAAGCTGCCGGAATTGATATTTACGCCGGCCACCAAGGCCGAGAGGGGGACACACGATGAGAATATCAGTTTCCAGCGATGCGTGGATGTTATCGGAAAGCAGGCAGCGACGTATGTGCGTGACAAGAGTATGGAGATTTTCAAAAAGGCAGGCAAGTATGCCGAGAGTAAAGGAATAATCCTGGCTGATACGAAGTTTGAGTGGGGCCTTGTCGATGACAGGATTATTTTGATTGATGAGGTTTTGACGCCGGACTCTTCACGGTTCTGGCCTGCCGATAAATACGAGGCCGGCAGAGACCAGGAAAGCTTCGATAAGCAGTTTGTTCGCAACTACCTGGAGAGCATAAATTTCGACAAGTCCGGTGCGGGTGTCAAACTGCCCGAAGATATCAGGCAAAAGACCAGCGCAAAATACATCGAGGGCTATGAGCGATTAACGGGCAAGAAGTTCGAGGCGTAAATCAGTTGACACTTGAATAAAAGAATCGCCACATTTCGATGGATGCAGTTGCTGGTGCTTGCGGGAGTTCATTTCCTGATTGATATGTTCGGCGGTATGCTGCCTGCCATTTTGCCGGCAATCATGGCCGAGTTTACATTAAGCCTGTCTCTGGGCGTCATTCTTTTGGTCGTGCTGCATATGACGAGCAATGGCGTTCAGACGCTGACCGGCCATACGCGTGCCGACAAGCGCAGCCCTTTGTTTTTGCACCTTGGGCTGATATTGGCGGTGAGTATGTGTCTGCTGGGTGTGTTGCCGAGGTCGGGCGGCGCCTTTGCCGCGATGCTTGTCTTGGCCACAGTCAGCGGTTGCGGGATAGCAATAGTGCATCCCGAAGCGCTGCGGGCTGTTCACCGGCTTAGGCGGATTCCGCCGCCGGTCAGCACAGGCGTCTTTATGGCCGGTGGCCTTCTGGGATACGCAAGTGGCGGAGCGGTCTCGACTATTCTTGTGTCCCGGTTCGGCCTGCCGGGTTTGTATCCTCTAATTCTTTGTCCCGCTGTCGGCATTTTGATGGTCATATTCTTGAGAATCCGCCTGGCGGTTGAGCCGAAAGTGCGCAGCGAAAATAGGTCGGAGACGGGTGAGAGCCGGTTGTCTTTCTGGCTGATAATAGCTATGGCTATGCCCGCAGCTATTTCTACGCTTGTTCTTGTATCACTGCTGCCGACGGTACTCAATGAGCTTGGTTTTGAGCTTACTTTCGGGGGATTCTCGGCAACGATGTTCGGTCTGGGAGGGGCGGCGGGCTCACTTGTATGTGGGGGCATCGCTCACAAGAAAGGGGCACTGCTGTGTTCAATTGTCGCACTTTTTCTTGCGGTTCCTTTCTTGGTTACATACCTGATATTGATAGATAACAGAATGGCTATATGGATAATGTTTGGTGTCGGCTTTTGCGCAATCTCAGCTTACGTATTGATGATAACCCTGGCCAGAGCCGCTACCGGGCCGACCCTCGGACGGCGAATGGGCTTTATGGTAGGGGGTACGTGGGCATTGGCCA
>DAOVNI010000027.1 GCA_030630315.1 Phycisphaerae bacterium
AAGAGCATCGCTGCCCCGACACAGTCGGCGATTCTGTACCTGTCAGCAAATAGCTTTATATTCGGAGCATAAACAACCAGGCGTTCATACCGGCTCTCGAGACGGGCAATCACATCCTTTATGTTTGTTACCTCCGTCTCCCCACCCCCTTTGTTAAAATTACTCGCCGCCCATACCCAGAGATTGTTAATACAGGTTGCAATTGCTTCTCCTCGCACTCTGTTACTGCGCTCCACACTGTCAATGTCAAAAACCTTTGATATGGCACCCCTTTTCAAATCGAGGTCTATCAGCAAACACTTTTGGTTCCTCTGTGCCAGATGCACCGCGACGTTTACAGGTATCGTTACCGGAAGCTCTTCGACACTCTCAGCGGCCATCAATATCGTCTTAGTAGGGGCGGTTCGCAAACCGCCCCTACTTTCGATTAACTCCGCGATTGCCTCGTAATAATCACTATCTTTAATTTCTTCCCAAACCCACAAGCTCAAATCATTTTTTTCGTCTTCGTTTCCGATAGATTGAGATTCATCGACCCATTCGAGGTCTTCGGACACTATTTTCTCGGTCTCGATGTTAGCGCTTGCAGCGGGATTTGTAATTTCAGTTAATTCAGCATCAATATATTCAACCGGCTCGGCCCGGCACTTTGACGGGTCGACGTCCGGCCCGGCACTTTGACGGGCTGCTTGTTCTGTGAGCTCATCATTGGCGTCGGCAGACACAGAGCTTTTTCGGACGAGGTATCCAGAGGCCACGGCAGCAACCAGGGCGGGTATCTGTGTTATTAGACCTGCCCCCACAGCTAAAGTCGCATATGTTTTTATTGATATCCCCGCAGTTGTTCCGCCAACTATTCCCATAGCCATCGAAGCCGCCATATTAACAAAGACAATCACAAGTTCGATAACAGCAGCGCAAACTATAAATCTTGCAGCACCGACCATCGCAACAAAAAACCCGGCCTCACGAGCGATTTTACGCCGTAGGTTAAGGGCCTGGCTCTCGTTGATAAGCCCGGCGTTAAGGTCGCTGTCGATATTGATTTGCTTGACAGGGACAATATCCGCAGTAAACTCCGTCGCAGCCCGGCTAATATCCTTGACGGCTTTACAAATAGTTCTGAAGATGACTATTGCCAGCGCGCCAAAGACCAAAATTGCAAATACATAATTGTTCCTGACAACAATACTGCCGAAAAGACTAATGATGGTGCCGGCATTGCTCTGCGAGAGTATCAGTCGGCTGCAAGCCACGCTCAGGGCTATACGCAACATTGTGGCCAGCACGATTAACAAAGGGAAACCCTGAACCTGCAAAGCTCCCCGTGCTGAAAAAGTGATTATCAACACTGCCGCCGTTAAAGATACGCTAAATATTAGAAGCACATCGAGAATATGGGCTGGCAGTGGAAGTAAAAGCCCGGCAATAACTGCAATTACCACTGCTGTGAAAAGGGTTCGGGCACCATTTTGACGTGCCCCGGTTTCTCGAGCATCAAGCATCGCTTTTTGCCTTTCATTTTTTATGCCGCAGCCGATATATCAAAGCCAGCACCTCTGCTACAGCTATGTACAGCGTCTCCGGTATGGGACCGCCGAGCTTCACTGTTGAATATATTGTCCTGGCCAATTCCGGTTTTCTTACGATAGGCACCCCGTAAGCCTGTGCGATTTCTTTGATTTTTTCTGCCAGATGATCTGCTCCTTTTGCCACCATAATAGGTGCTTCCATCGTCTTGGCCTCGTAACGCAGCGCAACAGCTACGTGTGTTGGGTTGACAAGAACCACGTTGGCCTTGGGCACTTCCTGCATCATACGCTTCAGCGACATCTCGAACTGCTTCTGTCGGAGCCGCCTTTTGACCTCAGGCGAACCTTCTGTCTGCTTGCGCT
This sequence comes from Phycisphaerae bacterium, assembly GCA_030630315.1. Classification (GTDB taxonomy): domain Bacteria; phylum Planctomycetota; class Phycisphaerae; order Sedimentisphaerales; family Anaerobacaceae; genus JAUVYQ01. Next base: position 1,896 of record DAOVNI010000027.1, read on the forward strand.
CTTCTTTTACCTCCTGACGCGTCATCTTCAAATCCTTGATGTATTTCCATTTCTGGTAAAAAGTGTCGGCAATTCCTATAATCAGAAGCGCAATGCAAACACGAATCATCAGCCCTAATATTATCTTCGCGATAGCTGCAAGTATCTGTAAAGACCAGGCCCATCGAAGGGGCGCAAGCATATCGATCCTGTCGCGAAGGTACAGCCAGACGATGATTGTGACAAAAAACAGTTTTACTATGGATGTTAAAAGGTGTACCGCAGACCTGGCATTTACCAGCTTTTGTAACCCTGCTATTGGGTTTACCAGATTAAATCTCAATTTTATAGCTCCCAGCGTGAAATTAAAGCCGCTGATAGCAACGTTGGTCACAATAGACCCCGCACAAAGTGCTGCAAGAATAGGCCAGATAACAAGTACCGAATCGGTAATCTTTGCGTTGAAAAAGCTTATAAACGTCTTGCTGTTGGCAAAAATTGCGTTTTGGCACGACATCCCTTGCCTTATTTGCATAATGAACCATTGCATCATCCTTGGTGCCAATAAAGTTACTATTGTTACCAGCACCAGAATTGACACAGCCGACATCAGTTCGAGGCTCTGCGGAACCTGCCCTTGCTCTCGGGCTTTGCTCAGTTTTCTCGATGACGGCTGTTCTGTCTTTTCAGCGGCTGGTTTGTCTGCCATACTCAATACCTATCATATTAGCGGAGAGAGAAAGAAAACTATACGATGAGTGCTATCCGCTGTTAAAGGGGCAGCAGTTTGCCCATCCAATCAGCGAATTCAGCCACAAATCCGTTAATAAATGGCACAAATATCGCTGCCATTAACAATCCCAGGCCCACACGCAGTGGCAAACTGATAAATAGGATGTTCATTTCCGGAACTATCCGTGCTAACACCGCTAACGCAACCATCAACACCAGAAACGCTGCCAATATCGGAGCGGACAATCTCAAGCCGGCCATTAACAATGTTGAGCCGGCTTTAATTATTCCGCTGGCCAAAACGGCCATCGTCGGGATATTGCCGGCCGGAAACGCTTCGTAACTTCGCGAGATAATTAACAAAAACATGTGGTGACCATTAGCGCTCAAAAACAGCAGTATAAATATCGTCTCCAGAAGCATACCCAGTGGCTGAGCTTGCTCGCCGGTCAATGGGTCCAAAATCTGGGCCATAGCTAAACCCATCTGACGTTCGATAATACGCCCGCTGAATTTAACCGTAGCAAATACAAGATAAACAATTAGTCCCAGAGCCAATCCATAGGTGGCCTCATTGACCAGCAGCAATATCGCTTCCAATAAAGAAACCTCTCTGGGCTCGATAGCCGAAGGCGTTATCATCGAAAAGAAAATCGTCACCAGCACGGTTATTGCAACCTTAATCCTGATAGGAATGCTTTTCCAGCCAAAGACGGGAAGCACTATAAAAAATGCCGAAATTCTTGTCAGAACCATCATAAAACCGAGCAGCTTTTCGATCATCAGTTCCATAAATCAGTGCCCGATATTCTGAATATGGCCAAAAATTTCGGTGAAAAATCCAAGTATCACCTGGAGTGTCCGGCCACCGAAAAGGATTGTCACGACACTTATAGCCAGAAGCTTGGGTACTATCGTTAAGCTCATATCCCGGACGGAAGTAACAGCCTGAAACAATGTTACCGTTACCCCTACTATCATACAGGTCAGCAAAATCGGAGCGGCTACAACCAGAGCTGTTTCGAGAGTATGTCGGCCCAGATAAAGGGCAAAACTACTATCCATACGCTAAATCCCCAAAAAACTTAATGCTTCATTTGAAACCCAGGCTGAGACTCTTCGCCAGCAACCCCCACCCGTCGACAAGAATGAATAATATCAGCTTGAAAGGCAGCGAAATCATCACAGGCGGCAGCAGCATCATACCCGCACTAAGCAAGATACTTGCAATAACTATATCCACCAGCAAAAAAGGAATAAACAAAAGACAGCCTATCTCAAACGCCGTCCGGAATTCACTGATGATGAATGCAGGAATTACTATGTGCATACCAATATCCATCGGACTTGCGGGCGGCTCTACCTTGGCCATTTGCACAAAAAGGGCCAGGTCAGTTTCCCGAACCTGACGGAGCATGAATTCCTTGATGCAATCGCCGGCTTTGCCACCCGCCGTTTGAAAATCAATCTCGTCCGCAAGATAAGGCTGGATGGACTTATTGTTGATCGCCGAAAATGTGGGAGCCATCGTATATAGCGTCAGAAACAACGCCAAACCTACAATGGCAATGGTAGGTGGTATACTTTGCGTGGTCAAAGCCCGACGAATAAAAGCCAGGACTATAACTATTCGCGTAAACGATGTCATCATCACCAGAAGACTTGGCAAAATCGACAGGGCGGCAAAGATGATTACAAGTTTGACGGGTGTGGACCAATCTTTGCCTTCGGACTCGCTGGTGGTTGCCTTATCTATAAGTGACATCAAATCGCTAATGCTTGGAACCGTCCCCGCTGCTTCGCTTTTGCGAAGCAAAACGGCGGGGACCAGCTCGCTCGCTGAGGAACTATCGTCAGTCTGGCCAAAAGACAAATCAGCCGGTGCAAAGACAACAAACAATAAAAAAAACATTCTAATAAGTTTGCCGGCCATTTTTATCCTCAATTATTATCTGTCTCTGTCGCTGATAAATCCATTTCCGAATTAAAAACGTCCCTGTTTTCAAAATCCCCGCTTCCGCGGGGACGAGCTTGCCCCTGCAACGGCAGGGGGCGGGAACCTTCGCATCCGGCTTCGGTTTCAGACAAGGCATCAGTTACATCAGCCAGCTTCGTAATGTTCTCGCTTGTGCTGCCTATAAGGAGCTGTTGATTACCTATTTTTAGCAGATGTACCATCTTACGCGGTCCGATGTGGGCCGTTTCGATGACGCGAATCTTTTTGCCGGGCAGGTTGGTAATCCTTGGCAGAAATTTCTTTGAAATGTAAATCACTGCTGCACCCAGGGCAACAACGAGCAAAACCGAAAGCATCATTTTAAAGAACATCTCTCGGGCACCAGGGCTGTTGGCCGAGGAGAGGAAAAAATTGGGGTCGTTTGCGAACCCGGCAGTTTGCCCCAGGCAAACTGACGGGCTGACCAACGCAACCGCCACCAAAAACGCAACGATTTTTTTCTTATATGCCGCCACGCTGTAAAATGCACCAAATATAGTTCCTGGATTCCTTTATGGCTATTTGGTGTGCAAATGGCGTGCCGAAACATCAAAATGGGCGTTAATGCTCTGTTAACAGCGATTTTAATGCAGAATTGATTGAAGAATCGGGCAAATTGTCGAAAAACTTGACAGATGCACAGAGCCCCCAAATGGCAAAAAACGCGTTTGAGACCCCAAAAACCTAATCGTTTATCCTCAGCACCGCGATTAATATCTGCGACTGTCCGGAAATCGGGCTGTCCTGCGACACCCAATCGCCTCCCGGCCCCGCCCCCCATGAATAAACAGGCCAGTTGGCCCTGGAAGGCAGGATATCTTGCAGGAAGTCCGCAACCGCCTGAGCTCGCCTGGCTGAGAGTATCCACTGCTCTTTCTCGCTTGCTTCATCACCGGCTAAACCAAGCACATAGAGTCTGACGGCCTTGGAATCGGGGTCCTGTTGTAAATCCGAGCAAAATTTGGTTAAAAACCTCTTTGCCGGCTCATTCAAGGTCGCATCGCCCGCCGCAAAACGAATATTGGTTACTGAAAAATTCGTTCTTTCTGCGACTATTTGTGAACGCATAGTCTTCATAGACCGGCTCACTGCTTGAAAAGTCTGGCGAACCCTTTCTCCCTTTGCATCTATGGTCCTGCCTCCAGATTGCCTGTCAGGGCTGGTTATGAAATATTTTGGTTTAACATTGCCGAAGTCGGGCCCTTGCTTTTTGCCGTAAAACATTCCAAGCCCGAGGGTTCTAATCGCTCTAAAAAATGATTCTCGGCTCTCGGTATATCGACCCTTGCCGGGAAATCCCTCGTCCTGGACACTCGCAAAGCTCAGCAGCGTAATAAAGAACAACATCAGCAGCGTTACCAAAGCCGTGAATGTGACCAGATACGCAGGGGCACTAAGCCCTTTTTCCTCGACTACTTGGCCCTTATGATTCAATTGTATATGCTCCGTTCCAACAAGACAATCTCAAGCCTACGTTCAGTTCTTTGCCTTAGGTGGTCCGTCTCACCGCTTTCAAGGCCCTCCCGAGTTAGAGTGCTTGCTGCCGAGATGCTGAACCACCCCTTGTCAAGGCCTTGTTTTGTTGTAAGATACTCCATCACCGCCCATGCCCGCAGCAGACCGAACTGTTCCTCCTCCTCGTCTCCCGGCCCATTCTCACTGATAACTATTCGGTTGGGTACCTCTTTCAGAAATGATGCCATCGTCGCCAGGGTATTGCGCCCCTCAGACGAAATGGTCGCTCCTTTAGCCCAAAAAATCCTCTTTGATGAGATTAAAAATACCTTCCGGCTGTGAAAATCCGCAGACTCTGTCTCTTCTTTCAGGCCGGCCTCCCATCCTTCTGCTAAGGTAACTTTCTCGCTGCCTTCACCAAGGTATTCTATGGCCACAATTTGCTCCGTAGGCAAAAATGCACCTTTGTCCTCTTCAACCGGCGGAGTCTCTGCATACAGAGCCTTGGCGAAACTCATAGCCATTTCCTGAAAAACATCTACATTAAAGGATGAAAAACTGAACAGCAGCACAAAGAACGTCAGCATCAGGGTCATACAATCGCAGAAAGTTACCATCCATAGCGGTGCACCTGCTGGCTCATCGGCTTCTGACTGTCTTTTTGTGCCGCCCATTATATACTGGCCTTTACTTCTTCACGCCTCGCCGGGGATATAAAGGCCTGCATTTTTTCCCGAACAGCGGTCGGATTCTCACCTCTTGCAATAGCACTGATACCTTCTACAGTCATTTCCATTGCCGTAACCTCTGCTTTGGAATAAAGTCCCAGCTTCCCGGCCAGTGGAATAAAAATCAAATTAGCGGCCAGTGCACCATAAAAAGTGGTAAGCAAAGCTACCGCCATCCCCGCGCCAATCTTATCAGGCGAATCCAGGTTTTTAAGCATCAGGACCAGACCAATAAGTGTGCCTATCATCCCAAAAGCGGGGGCGGCCGAGCCCATAAATTCCAGAATCTTTTTACCGATTGAATGCCGGTCCTGAAGCGTTTGGACCTCCAGTGCCATAATATCCTTGATTGTCTCCACTTCCTGGCCGTCCACAAGCATTTGCAAACCCTTGATCAGAAACAAATCGCTTACATTGCCAATTTCCTTCTCCAGGGCCAATGCCCCGTCACGCCTGTTAATAGCGGCGTAGTTGACCATTTTTTGAATCAGCTCCGACGGCGGCGGTATCTTCGTAACAATCGTCTTCTTGACCACCGAGAATATTCCCAGAAACTGTCGCAGTGAAAAATGTATAAGAGTAGCGCACAGCATTCCACCAATCGTTATCGCTAATGAAGGAAGATGAATAAACATCTTCCCGCCGCCGCCGGCAACAATGGCGCTGACAATAACAAAAAAACCAAGAAGTATTCCTATTATCGTTGCAATGTCCATAAAGTTACTCTTCGATTATTTGTTTTAACCTCTGGCACAAAAGCGCTGCAAGGTTGGGCTCAGAAGTGACTAACTCAGCTAACAGCTTCGCTTTGGTCCTCTCGGTCATATAGTGCAGAATCTTCACAGCGTCATCGAGGCTGCTGCCACCAACCCCACCCTTTTGCATTTGGGTCATATTAGTCAATATCTTGCTTGCACTGGCCGAATCCATCTTGTCATAAGCAGCCGCTATTGTTGTCAGGTTCTTCTTTTCGGCCTTGGCAATCTCAACCCTGCTCTTAAGCAGCTTATCGTGCTCACTCTTAAGACTGGCAACGGTTGAAGCAAGTTCGATTCGCAGATTATTCAGCTCCTCGATGTCTTTTTTAATCAAATTGTGGGCTCTCTGTAACCTTTGCTCCCGCACTTCAAGGCCCTGAAGCTTACCGTGATACTCTTGTATCTTTTCCCGCACCTCATAAACAAGGCTCTTGAGTCGTTTTTCCGTCATAGCTTTTTTCATCTCGCTGCCGGCTGCGCCAACGGCACTTATCGCACCTGGCTCGACGGTTGGACCCTCGGATGGTTCGACGGCTGGACGCCCGGATGCTTCGATGGCTGAAGGGCTCACCGGTTCGGCGCCTGTAAGCCATGCAAAGATAAACGTCACCGCAAAGCTCACCAGCCCAGCCGCACCTATCATTATTATTCGTTTCTTACTCACTGCTTATCTCCTTAAATGATTATTCAATTATCAATCATCAATTTCTTTCTGGAGAAGGAAATTATGGCCCCCTCGTCCAGCTCTTTCTGCTCAAGTTTCTCTTGTTCCCTTATAAATTCCTTTTTTGCCTCAGCTCGTAATTTCTCCAGACCTTCCTTAAGACGTCTGACCTTTAAAACCTCTGCAATTTTTTCTCTCTGTTGTGATTTCAATTCGTTTACTTTATTTTTGAGCTTTTTAATCACCTCATCGATTGTCACCGAGCATTTCAAAAAAAACTCTTGTTCGCTTAATCGCTCCTGAGATTTTTTCCCGGTTATGACCGCGATTATATCTTCCAATATCCTCTGCTGACTCAGCAGCTCACCTTGTGTCTCGGCCAGCTTTTCGATTATCTTAAGCAATTCGCTTCTTTTTACTTCTTCCTCCCTTGTCTTTACGTCGAGAACAGTCTGCAGCCGCCATACAAATCGTTTCATTTAATTTCCAATTTTAAACTCTCAACACTTAACGGGTCCTTGCAGCCTATTGCGTTTGGGAACCCAGCAGCTCATCCCACGATTGGGTGATAGCGGTTAATCGTTTGATGGTTTCTTCGAAATCGGTTCTCTCTCGAATAGGCTGAACAAGAAAGCTATTTATTCTGTTAATCAAAGAAATCGCTCCGTCAATACGCCGATTGCTGCCTGGTGAAAATGCACCGATGTTTATTAAATCTTCCGCATCAATATAGGTGGCATATATCTCCTTGAGCTTCTGTGCAGCGGACTTGTGCTCTTTGCTCGTCACCGCAGGCATCAATCGGCTCACGCTTCCCAGAATATCCACAGCGGGATAATGTGCCCGGTCAGCCAGTTTTCTTGATAGAACTATGTGCCCATCCATAAGACTCCTGGCGCTATCAGCCACAGGGTCGGTCAAATCATCGTTTTCAACCAGAACCGTCAGAATACCTGTGATGCTCCCGCTCTCGGCGCATCCCAGACGTTCGATGAGTCTCGGCATAAGTGAAAAAACACTCGGACAGTAGCCCTTTGTTGCCGGCGGCTCACCCGCTGCAAGACCTATCTGACGCTGGGCCTGCGCGAAACGCGTAAGCGAATCCATCATAAACAGAACATTTTTGCCCTTGTCCCTGAAATATTCGGCAATTGTAACGGCTACAAACGCTGCCTTTACGCGCTGAATCGGAGGTGAATCCGATGTAGCAACGACAACCACGCTGCGAGCCAGACCCTCCGGCCCAAGGTCTTCTTCAAGAAACTCGCGGACCTCCCTGCCGCGCTCACCTATCAATGCCACGACATTGACAGCCGCCTCACTCGAATTGGCGATATCGCCGAGAAGTACACTCTTGCCAATTCCGCTGCCAGAGAAAATTCCTATTCGCTGTCCCTTACCACAGGTCAATATCCCATCTATCGACCTGATTCCTAAAGCTAAGGGCTCTGTAATTTTTTCGCGGCTCAAAGGCGGCGGACTACTTACGTCTAATGCCTTCTTATCTGTCCCTCCTAACGGGCCTTTATTGTCGATAGGCTCTCCTAACCCGTTTACTACTCTACCCAGGGCACTGTCGCTTAGGGTAATATAGCGCGTAGTGGTTCGGGCAGTTACCGTATCGCCCGGTGATATACCCTCTATATGCTCTAACGGCAGCAGGATAAGATGGTCATTCTGGAAACCTACCACTTCAGCCAGCACACGCCGGCCATCGCGAATATGGATGCCGCACAGCTCACCTAAACCTATTACCGGGCCGGCAGATTCAACCGTCAAACCGGACACTCGTACCACAAGACCACGGCAATCCAACAAATTCACCGTGCGCAGCGCCGAGTGAAATTTCTCAAAATCAATCAAATAGTTTTCAGAG
>DAOVNI010000212.1 GCA_030630315.1 Phycisphaerae bacterium
CAGGCAAAGGTTCAAAAACAATTTGAGATTTCGAACCGGTCATTTCGATCACTTTACGGGCAAGTTCAAGGATAGATATCTCAACAGGATTTCCTAAATTAACCGGGCCGGTAAGGTCATCAGAACTGTTCATTAGCTTTATCAGAGCCTCTATAAGGTCATCGACATAGCAGAAGCTCCGTGTTTGAGTGCCGTTACCATAAACAGTAATGTCTTTTCCTTCGAGGGCCTGCACTATAAAGCTACTTACTACTCGTCCGTCGTGTGGCAGCATCTTTGGCCCGTAGGTGTTAAAAATCCTCGCAACCTTTATCTTGAGATTATGCTGCCTGTGATAATCAAAGAAGAGCGTTTCGGCGCACCTCTTGCCTTCGTCGTAACAGGACCTTACCCCAATAGGATTTACGTTGCCCCAATAATCTTCCACCTGGGGATGAACCAGCGGGTCGCCATAGACTTCTGAGGTTGAGGCTTGAAGAATTTTTGCCTTAACGCGTTTCGCAAGACCAAGCATATTGATAGCGCCGTGTACGGACGTCTTTGTGGTTTGAACGGGGTCGAACTGATAGTGGAACGGAGAAGCCGGGCAAGCGAGGTTATAGATTTGGTCAACTTCAACATACAACGAAAAGCAGATATCATGACGAAGCACTTCAAACATAGGATTTGAGAGAAGTGGTGCTATATTGGCGCGTTGACCGGTATAAAAATTATCCACGCAGATTACTTCACACCCTTCCTTGAGCAGTCTTTCACAAAGATGCGAGCCAAGAAATCCCGCACCACCGGTTATGAGGATGCGTTTGGTTAAACCAGGTCTTCTCATAAATGTTTCACTTCCTTATAGACCTCCGGTTAATATAAGAGGCCGTAGATAATCATTATAGTATTTTCCTGCTGCCGGTCACTCATTAAAGAAAGCCCTTCTTGAGCAACAAGCAGCGCCACTTTCGCTCCTAAAAATAGCGTCTCGCAGGATGCTGTCAAGTCTAAAACGTGTCCCTCCCGGGGTGCCAAGGGCGGTGTACGTCCTATATGGATGCTCTCAAAATGAATACTTTCGAACCATTTGGTTCCTGAAAAACCGGCTCGCAAAGAGATACAACGAGTAAAAATTTTTACCCATCGTTGTTAGCTTTTGTCAAGTATGTGCCTAAAGATACTGAAACGCCTGTTTTGGCAGCTCAGTATTACAAGACAAATTAAATCCAACTTAATTTTTTGCTTAACCCGGTCTAAACTTGTGCCGATAAAAGATTTGAAAGGTTCCTATTTTGCGACTTATTGCAAAATAGGCCCCTTTGAAACACCTGAAGGCCGTATTGAGTTAAAAAAGGAGATTAAAATGGGGATTCAAAATTGGTCGGAGAATATCGTCCTTGTGGACCTGCCCCAGGAACCGGAAATGTCTGATGAGCTCAAAAGCGTTATTGAAATCGTGCGTGACAGAGGCGACTGTGACGTGGTAATTGATTTTTCCAGCGTCGATATTGTAACTTCTTCAAGTCTCTCGAAGCTGCTGAAGCTGCGCAAGATGTTGGCCGATTGTGCGCATCGGCTTGTTTTTTGCAGCGTTGCCGCTGCTACGAGGGGTATCTTTACGGTAACCGGCCTTGACGGAATTTTTGAACTTGCTGATGACAAGTTTGTTGCCCTGGCCGGCTTGCAGATGGTCAGTTAGCCGGTAAGCTCGGAATAAGGAGCTTGACATCCGGCTTGTCTTTTGTATAATATGAAGTATCTTTTCCGGGAGGATACCGGGAACCGGACGATAGGGTTTCCTCGTTGAGCCGGCTACGAAGATCGCTCTAAAACGGCGGTGTTCGTAATCTGCTCGCGAGGTTCTTGTAACCCCGCACCCAAAACGGAGCGAAGCGAACCGCTTTTTTGGTGCGTGGCAAAAGTAGGACACAAGTAAATGGACGAAGAAGCTCTGCAGCAAATAGAGCAGATAATAGGTTATAAATTTTCTAACCGCAATCTCTTATCCAAGGCGTTCACTCATTCCTCCGCTGTTGATAATCGTCTTTTAAGTAATGAAAGACTGGAGTTTTTTGGTGACTCCGTTTTAGCTGCGGTTATTTGCCAAGCCCTTTTCGAGCGGTTTTCAGGTTATCTGGAAGGTGACTTAACGAAAATAAAGAGCATGCTTGTTTCTCGCGCGACCTGCGCTCGGGTCGCCAGGCGGCTCGGCCTGCAAAAATTTCTAAAAGTCGGCAAAGGTATGAACTCCAGCCGGTCTTTGTCAGGTTCTCTTGTTGCCGGCCTATTGGAGGCCGTTATCGCTGCAATTTACGTTGACAGCGGATTTGACGCTGCTCGCAGTTTTATCTTAAGAATTTTTACTTCGTTAATTGATCGAGCCGATGCGGAACAAGCTCAGGGCAATTTCAAATCCTTATTGCAGCAATACGCCCAGCAGCAGTTTAATACCACGCCCGTCTATGCACTGCTTGATGAAAAAGGGCCCGACCACAACAAATGTTTTGAGTCGGAAGTGATTCTCGCAGACCGTCATTTCCTGAGTGCCTGGGGAACGAACAAGAAGGAAGCAGAGCAAAAAGCCGCTCTTAATGCCCTCACCGAATTAGGTGTGCTTGAAAGCGCTTTGCCGGACTGCGACGAGGAGCCAGGCCCCCATTTGCGAATGGCTGCAAATGGAAACCTGGATTAAAATTCCGGCGAGCTTATTCGTTGTGCGTCGTGCGTATTGCGAAAGATATACCCTGTACGATACCTGTTTTCGCAGGTGTAATATTGTCATTGGCGCGCAAGGGGGAACGCGACACGATTTTCGGCCGGCAATCACTCTGTAATTAGCCGCGCCAAAGTGTATAAAGCCAATGCGGTTATAATTATGAAAACAATGATTGAGCCGAATAAAATCACAGCTTCTTTGATAAAATTGCGTGCCTTGATTGTTGGAAGTTTCGTTGCTTTATAAACGACGGCTATTGCCGCCGCTAATGGCAGCAGCCACAGCATAGATTGTGGATTTACCCCGATCTCTTCGGGTGCTGTAAAGGTTGCCATTACAAAGATAGCTTCTACCGACATTTTACTCTCCGGCCGTCTCTGCGCTGCGCAGATGGGCCAAATAAACAGCGTTGACAATGCACAAAAGGTTGAGCAATCCGGCGGTGCTTGTGTATATCTGTCCGATTTCGTTCGGCTGGCTGTAGACAGGATAAGCTGGGCCGGTGGTCAAGCGCCCCAGGAGCACCACCATCGGCGAATTCATAACTTGTGCCAGTACCACATACCACGGCGTTGACCCGAACAGGTCAATTACACCGATTGAGCCGACATATATCCCCACGGAGAAAGTCAAGGCAATCGTTGCGAATATGATTATCGACCGTTTTTTTTCTTTCAGCACAAAATGTCCCGCTCCCGGCACGAGCCAGGCCAGCAGTCCGACAATCAGCATCAACAGTGTGCGGCTTTCCTTCGAAGGTCGTGCCATTACGATGCTCCCTCAGATTCTTCCGGTGTATTGGCATCTGCCGCTGCCATTTTCTCTCCGGCCCACCTGAAGCTCATACGTTTTAATATGTTTTCCGGGTTAAAGTGCACCGCTGCCAGGCTCTGGGATTGAATATGCTCTTCTCTGTATATTTGTATCGCCTTGATTGTTTCGTATTGCTCCTGGTCAAGCCGTTTAACTGAAATATTTTTTAAGCAATAGTAGCTCATATCCGGCTCGAATTCCATAGGATTGTCCTTCTTTAGAGTCGCAGTATCAACGGTGTTACCGTCCTGCGGCACGAGTGAATAGAGCTGAGCTATGAGCCGGGCATTATTTTTTTGCTGATTGATTAA
>DAOVNI010000200.1 GCA_030630315.1 Phycisphaerae bacterium
AGTTTTAAATGTTACATCACGTCTGATAAAGGGAGGGTTCAAGTCGAAACCGCTGCGGGCAGGCCCAGCCTGAAGGACGTAACACTTACCGAAAATGTAGTCATCCACGTTTTGCCTGAAAACGGCAGCACTATCAAAGAAAGTTTTATTTATCTTGACGATGTCGATTTTATCAGCGAGAAATCGCAATTTTCGACCGCGGGGCCGGTCAAATTCGTTTCCGAGGATGTTCAGATGCTCGGCAGGGGATTGGAGGTTGTCTATAATGAGGAGCTGGACCGACTCGAATTTTTTAGAATAATTCATCTGGAAAGTTTGCATGCAAGGGTTCCATTAGAGACGGGGTTGTTTTCACCGGGCCAGACGGGTGTTGACAGGCCGGCCGATACCAACAGCCGGCCCAAAACACAGCAGCCGGACGAACCTGCTGTGGCTGAAGACTCTCAAAAAACAAAGCCGTTACCAACGGCAAGCACACGAGCAGGCGAACAAGCGGAAGGTGAACATTACAGATGTGTATTCACTAAGAACGTTGTCATAAAAAGTCCGCAGGAATGGGTTTTTGCTGCTGATGAAGTTTGCATTAGCAACATCTTCCGGCCAAAAGTCTCAGATAAGGAATCAGATAAATCAGATAAAGCTGGTAAAGCCGATAAAGAGAGTACCGGCGGTACGGATAACATTGAGGGAAGCAATATTACTGTTGCAAAGCAGGACGAGCCGGCTGAATCAGCGCAAGAGCTTGTCGATATTGTTGTAACCTGTGACGGCGGTATTGTTGTTACGCCAATGGGTTCTCCCAGAACACCTAAAAGCCCTGCTAAACCCGCTGGCGAGGCAGCCGGGACTGACAGGCGGGCACTCATCAAATTCTTGAAAGAGGCTAAAGACCGGACCATATTCGCTGCTCAGAAAATTGATTATTGTGCAGCTACCGGCAATACCGTTGCCAGTGGGCCGTCAGAGCTTACATTTTACACAAGCGATATAATTAATAGCGAAGCTGAGGAGAAAAAGAAAACCATTCCTGTAAAAGTAACCGCCCGGAAAAAGGCCGAGTTTTTCCCCGCTCTGAACCAGGCCGTCTTCGAAGGTGATTGTCTGTGTACGATAGTTCGAGAGGATTCGGGCGTTCAACAAAAGTACACGCTTTCAGGGCAGAAGCTGACGGTAAATTTATCTGAGGATAAAGACAAACAAACCTCTGATTTGACTCACGGTATTGAACATCTGACCGCCAGCGGTGGGGTGGTCAGGCTTGTAACTCTCAAAACAGCGGGGAAAAAATTGTTAAGCGGGGTCGAGCTAAAATGCGTCAAGTTTGACTATGACGCCGCCCAGCAGTTGTTTTTGGCTACCGGGCCGGGAACAATAACGCTCGATAATTCCAGAGTCTCGGAGCCGAACGAAGAAGTGGGCAGGTTCAGTTTGCGGAGACCGTGTTGGGTGATTGTAGAGAATTTTGACACTTTGAAGTATTTTTTAGAAGAGAATCGAATTGTTGCTGATGCCAGGTCGCAGGAAATCCTCATTGACTACTTTCCTATTGTCAACGGTCAGTATGGTCAACATTCTGTAGCCACTGCAAGTCACGTAGAAGCTTTCCTTTACCAAACCGCTGACGGTCAATCTGAGCTTTCAACGCTGACCGCCTCAGGTGGGATTACTTACAAAGACGATGATAATGAATTTGTAGGCAGTGAATTGTTTTATGACCACAACGAGTTCATAATGAAGGTCAAGGGCGATGAGTTTCAACCGTGCTATTTCAATGGTGCCCTTGTCGATGCTATTGAGTATAACGTGCGGACGGCTGAAGGTACCGTTGAAATCATCGGCCCCGGTGCATTGCAGATGAAAAAATGAACCCCCCTTGCCGCATGGGCAAGCGACTTGCCCATCCTACAAAACTTTTGTATAGTAGCTGCATGTTAAACGAATGGGCAGATTTTCTTGATTGGAAGGGAAAGTTTTGGCAATGAAAAGGGCAACAGAATGGCTGGTGTTTGTATTGTTCTGGGCAATCGTATTTGCAATAGAGCGCACTATACTGTCAGATGTCAGATATGGTGATCCAATCGAGATCTGGGTTATGGGATGTGTCACGGTTATCTTCTCGTTGGGCCTTATGCTTTATTTGTGGAGGCCCGACTTATCCGGATTCTTAAAAAGAGTTCTTATCGCCATTCCTTTTGCTCTGTTATTTGCCGTATTTATGATAATGTTAACTGGAACTCTTGCTACCTCAGTTTTTGCGCTACCCGTATATTTGTTCTTACTTTATAAAACACCGAGCTGGAAACAGCACTTATCTGTCACTCTGATACTCGCTTCTATTTTGGCTGTAGCATTAAAGTTTTCGTATGCGATCCTTAATCCGCTTATCCCGCAGGAGATGTCAATTTACCGCAACTTCTTTTACATGGTCAGCATAGTGTTCGTCGTATTTTCTTACGGGGTATATCTGCGGAAAGTAAAAGATGGCGAAACCGTCGATTTACGTGTGATTTTAATAAGAATGCTCAAATTTATCACCGCATTTAGTTTGTATACTGCGGCATGGCTTACTTTGCAGCAGTTCGATGAACGCTATCGGATTAGTCTTTCAACCAATTCGATAATTTCTGGTGTGCTTACGATAGTTTTTCTGGGGATATGCTATTTATTCGATATTTTGCCTATTGAGCGAAAAAAAAAGAAAAGCAAACTTGACGAACTGCAAAACCAATTGAGCAATTTCTATCTGGAAGAACGCGAAAAATCAAGTAGTAGGATGGGCAAATTTTTGCCCATGCGGAAAAAACAATCAGGCACAAAGTTTTTGTAAATCGTCTATGCTCAATTCGCTCAGATGCTCAATGATCTTTTCGGCCATAGCCAGCTGGTCGGCATCGTAGGAATTTGTTACGGCAATAGTGTGCATTCCGGCTGCTTTTGCGGCTTCCAGGCCCCAATGTGAATCTTCAATAACAATACATTGGTTTGGCAAAATAGGATTTTGGATTCCTGCTTCCGCAGGGGAGACAATTCTGTTGAGTTTTTGCAAAGTTAACAAGGGCCCCTCCGGGTCTGGCTTACCCTTTTTTACCTGCTCAGCAGAGACTATCACCGCAAAGAAAGAGCGCAGCCGGGCCTCTTCTAATATCAGTGCAATCTCTGCCAGCACCGCCCCCGAACATATTGCTGTCGGGACATTGTTTTGCTCGAGCATTTCCAGGAAGTCGCGCACGCCTTCGATTATCCTGCCTTCAGTTTTTGCCAGCTCTTGAAATACCTGGTTTTTTTGTTTTACAAGATTTTCGATTTCCAGGCCATCGAGTCCGAGCCGACCTTTATGCGCAACTAACTGAAAGCAATCGACATCGGTCAGGCCGAGATAATCTTTGTAATAATCCTTTGTTTTTATCTCGATATCGTATTGAGCTAACACTCGATTAAAGGCACGAAGGTGTAGAATCTCAGAATCGGTTATTACCCCGTCGAAATCGAATATCACTGTTTTGAGCATAAAATGTTATTGATTCCCAAGACTTTCTAACTTTGTAACCCATTCGTTAAAATGAGGACATTTCGGTCTCATTTTTGGCAATCCAATCTTACGAGCCGCTATAATACCATCCACCGTTTTCACATAATTTTCAATATGTTGTTTTATTCGTCGGGAAGGACAGGTCTGGTAATTATCGTTAATCTCTTCAGGGCAAGAAAACGACTGTAGGACATTCTCAAGCTGAGCAGAAACCTTTGAGTTACTTACAGCCAGTATCGATGTATCTGAGAAAAGCAATGCCTCGAATTCATGCATCTGAACGTACGGAATAAACTGTGCACGATTCCAACTGCCACCCATTTGAGCAACAATATCTTCCGATAATGCCTGCTCGACTCTTTGAGCTTTGTCTTGATAATTCTGACAGGACTTAGATTCTGTCCTTCCCGGCCAATCCTGCGGCATACCATAGAAATCCACCATTGTTGTACAAACGAGAG
>DAOVNI010000009.1 GCA_030630315.1 Phycisphaerae bacterium
AACAAGTTTAGTGATTGGTGCTCCTGATTGCTTCGCTGCAAGCAACAAACTGTATAGATGCGTCAGAGGCCTGGAATCACGATTAATCAGCAAACGCTCAGGCAAATCCGCACTCGAGTAATTCTCGAGAGCGACAGCGGCACGGCCCGGCAAATAAACCGAAAGCAAAGCTGCCGGAGGAAAAACATCAACTCCGCCTCCTATCGTGGCAAAGCGGTCTCGCAGAGTGCCGGGCGCGCCGGTGAGGTCTTCAGAATCAGATGCAATAAACCATGTGTCCTCGCCGGGTATTAGAACAAGTTGCGAGAAAGGAACTTTTTCAAGCGTCCTTTTCGTCGAGGCGCCAAGATTGATTAGCTCGGTGCCCATAATATTTTCACCGCCTGCTACACGGACCGCCAAAACGCCGTCAGGCTTTAGAGATTCTTTAACCTGGCGATAGAATTCAAGTGTGTAGTAGCGATTCAGAACTGAGCTGGTGGCATCGGGTAGATTGAGGATTACCAAGTCATAATATCGCTTCTTTTGGGCCAGCAACAAGCGAATGTCAGTCGTGTTGGGGTCAAAACGCTTGTCCGTTGTCTTAAATTCAGTCGGCAGAAAGTCGGCCAGCTTCTGCACATATTCGTTGTCGCAATGTGCCCACGTTACATCCTCAATCTGCGGCAGGCGCAGGAATTGCCGGCAGAGACCTAACCCCGAGCCAATGACCAGAATCCGCCTGGCGTCAGGCTTTTGGCAGAGACCAATAGCTGCTATCCGGCCGGCCGTACTTTCATCGGGCAGTGTCTCGCAAACACTGCCTTCCCGCATAGCTACCCACTGGCCGTGGTAGATTCCATAGAGATACTCGGCCTGAGGGGTTTGGAATGAGCCGCGCAGGGCATCTTTGGGAAGCAACTTTGTCCATTTTATAATCTGTACCTGTTGCATCAGGGCCTTATCAGCACCGGCAGCCAAACAAACTAAAACGCATACCGGCACAAAAGCCCAAACCCATCTTTTTGCCCTGGCAAGCTGGACGCAAAATGCTGATAGCGAGACTATAAAAGCAAGTATAAAGAAAATCCTTGCCGAACTTACGCTGAAACCAAGAAGCACAGTCACACCCAGCCCGCCGACAAAACTTCCCGCTGCTTCAATAATATATACCCGCGAAACGGGGAGCTTCCGGTCCTGCCGGACCCATCGGCAGGCAATGGGAAACAGCATTCCCGTGATGATACTGACTGGCGCATTGACCACTATTGATAAAAGCAAAATAGCTCGTATGGGCAATAGTTCATAGGGTTCGATGCCTGCCAGCTCTCGCGCCTGGATAATTAATATCAATTGAAGGATGAAAGCCGGCAGATAGCCCAGGAACAGAAGTTCTATGTTCTTAAGCAGTATTTCCGCGAAAGCTTTGGCTTTATAAACCAGCAGCGCCCCCAAACCGACCCACAAAAACCACGAAGCGAAGAACAGCCCGACGCTTATATCGTTGCCTTCAAATGTGGTGATAAACTCGCGAAAAAGCAAAGTTTGGGCGGCGATAGTAAACAGGCCATAACTGAATATCAGCAAGCCGCGAGCGAATTTCATTCTTCTTCACCAAAAACAATGGCTTGGAAGGCCAGAAAGTTCGCACCTTCCTTCCAGGCATCTTCAGGCAGCCCCGCCTTCAGAGACAAGCGTGTGAGCATTTGATTAACATCCCAGTCCTGTTCGGGTGCGACCTGAGGCAGAAACACAGCCGACTGACCATCCTTATTCAGCACTATACCATCTATGCCGATTCTAATCTCATCCGGAGACGCAATGGGTTCGGGTGCTGTCAGCGCAGAGATTTCGATCGTGATGTCATTACATTCAGTTATCGTTACCGGAGAGAAACGCCTGTCCCTGAAGCCGGCATTGATGGCATTTATAAGGACCGACTTGTACAAAGACCGTTGTGGAAAAATATCACCTATACAACCCCTGAGCTGCGAGTTTTTCTTCAGAGTTACAAATGCCGCACGGGGCTCTCTCATTCCGTCGCTGATTGCAACATTAAGGTCAGATGCTTGTGGGACTCGTCGCTTCTCGAGAGCATAAATTATTGATTGGCGGGCTAAAGTCAAAAGTTGTTTTTTATCTTCCTCAGTCAATTCGGCGTTCTGTGGTTCAATTTCCGGGTGGTTTTGCCATTTCCCGGAAAAAGCCGCCGAAAGATAACTGACCGAGTTGCTAAAATCACCCGTCAGCTCGCCGGAAGTTGCATATTTTATCAACTCGGCTTCGGCCGGCTTATCCAGCATTGAAAGCAATATCGCTATCGGGATATAGCCGCATATCGTTGCGCCTGTTTTACGACGATATTCTAAAAAGCCCTTATAGTCCAAAGCTTTAATCAACTCATACGCCTCCATATCAAGCTTTCTAATTTGCTCAGGTATGTTTTCTGTGAAAGGTACGTAGCGAAAGCGCGGCCCGTAATGCACAAAATCCGAACTTGCAATTACGAGGGTTTCCCTGTCAACCAAGCTTTTCAGGATGGCGCCGGCTTTGCTGATTGTCTCCGGCGAGCAACTACCGGCCACAATCGGCACAAGCTTGAAATCTTTTCGGCTATGCTGCAATAGTGGCAATTCTATTTGAACACTGTGTTCTTGAACACCGTGTTCATACTTGTGTGCCTGCGGTATATTCTGAAACGCCGAATACTTGAGAAGCTTGTCTATGAATTCCACATCCAGCGGTATCTGTCCCAGGAGTGTTTCGTAATGAGTTACCCTCGGCACGCTTAGTACTTCTTCCATTGCGAGATAGGGATTATGGCTTGGCCCCATCACGATGATTCGCTTATATTTTTTGTCGGTCGTTTTGAGTCCACAAGCTGCGGTTTGGCCGGAGAAGTCGTATCCTGCATGCGGCAAGATCAAACCAATAACATTATTTTTTGGCTCAACTTCAGCATTCTGAAAAAAAGTTGCAATCTGCTCACTTAGTGTGTTGGCATCGGCAGCATACCATTTGCCGGCAAGTGACGAGTGCAGAACAACTTTGGCCCGAACAGGAGGTTTCTTCCCGCATCTCTTCATAAAAAGTATGCCAAAAATACATAACAATACAATCGCCAGAGCCGGCACGACTTTTTTACCGCCGAGCTCGCAGAGACCGCAGAGTTTTTTAATTTTAGTTCTTTCTCTGCGCTCTCTGCGATTAATTTTTTTCTTAGCCATGTCAACCACTCCATTTGCTTTGCTTATGAATATCGCGTAAAGGCCTCAAGGAACCTGGATATTTTTTAAGTCGAAGCGCCCGCACGAATTTCGTCGTGCGTCGTGCGTGATGCGTATTGCGTGAAAACAAAGACGCAATGCCATATACGCAATACGCAATACCCAGTACGCAATACGAGTGCGAACCTGCTTTTATTAATTTGTGAATAAATTTTCTGCGCGTCATTTCCAAACTCCGTAAATCTCTCTTCCACAATCCGGGCAGTGCCCGTCTTTAAGCCGGTTTTGCAGGATGAAATAGCCTTTGCGTTCGATGAGCAGACTCTTGCATCCCGGACAATATGTATTCTCGCCCTCCTTGCTGCGGACATTCCCAATATAAACGTAGTCCAGCCCTTCGCTGATTGCGATTTCACGAGCTATCTCTAATGTCTTTAGCGGAGTCGGCGGCAGATGCTGCATCTTGTACTTAGGGGTGAATCCCGAAAAATGCAGTGGTGTCTCGCCGCCCAGATTCGCTTTGACCCAGCGAGACAGTTCGCGTATCTGCTCAGGTTTATCGTTCAGCGTCGGAATAATCAGGTTCGTAACTTCAACGAGTATGCCGCTTGCCTTAGCTACGAGCAGAGCGTCTTGTACCGGCTTTAATGTCGCCGAGCAAATTCGAACATAAAAATCGTCGGTAATTCCTTTCAAGTCTATGTTCGCTGCATCGACGTATTTAAGCAATTTTTCCCACGGCTCTTTATTTATATATCCGGCTGTTACAAGGACGTTGCGTATATTCGCTTGCCTTGCCAGCTTTGCAGTATCGTAGGTATATTCATAATAAATGATTGGGTCGGTATAGGTATATGCCAGTGAGAGACAACGAGATTCTCTGCACAGTGACACAAGCCTTTCAGGTGGGCAAAATACCGCCTGGCTGTCTTCCGGATTGGCTTGCGATATTTCCCAGTTCTGGCAGTTCAGGCAATGAAGGTTACAGCCGACAGTTGCAATCGAAAGAACTCCGGTGCCCGGCAGGAAATGAAATAGAGGCTTCTTTTCTATCGGGTCGATGTTGAGTGAGCAAGGGAATCCATAAACCACCGTCCGCAGCACCCCGTCTATATTGATTCTAACCCGGCACTCGCCGCTTTGGCCAGGCTCAATCAGGCACATTTTTGGACATAATTCGCACTGAACTGTCAATTTAAGCCTCACTAAAACCCGATTCTACAAGGTAGGGGCAACCCTCTGTGGTTGCCCTGGGTAGGCACGCAGGCCTGCCCCTACACGTATTCAATGGTTGCCGGAGGTTTCGGCGTCAAATCGTATAGGCAGCGGTTGACCCCCTTTATCCGGGTGATTCGCTCAGAAATACAGTTGAGCTTGTCCCAGGGCAGCGGTGTTACAGTTGCGGTTCGGGCATCGACGCTCTCGATGCAGCGCAGGACAATTATCTGTCCGAATTCGCGTTTGTTGTTTCGGATGCCCGTCGCCCGGTCGTTCAGCAGGACTGCCATATACTGAAACGCGCCGCTGTCGGATAGTTCCTCTTCCACAATAGCCGTGGCGGTGCGCACGGTTTCCAGCCGATTTAGAGTTACTTCGCCGACAATTCGCGCTGCCAGCGCCGGGCCCGGAAAAGGAATCCGCTGTGAGATTTCCGCCGGCAACTTTAGAAATTTTGTTACCTCGCGAACATCGTCTTTTCGCAATGTCTTAAGCGGCTCGATTACCGAGTACCCGTAAGCCTCCTCCGGGTCAATACCAATCTGAACCAGAATATTGTGCTGGCGTTTAATTCCCGCTACGGTCTCTTCGATATCGGTAAGAATCGTGCCGTGCAGCAAAAACCTTGCGCCGGATTCTTTGACAAGTCGGCCGAAAACCTTTGAGTAAAATGTGTCCGTAATGGCCTGTCGTTTCTCTTCGGGGTCTGTCAGGCCGGCCAGCGCAGAAAGAAACTCTTCCCGGGCGTCCACCAGCTCCACGTCAATACCCATTTCGGCGAAAACCTTAACAACTCGCTCCGGCTCACCTTCGCGCATCAGGGCGTTATCAACAAAGACGGTTCTCAGTTGGTTATCCAGGGCACGGTGTCCGAGCACTGTAACAAGAGAGCTGTCCACCCCGCCGCTCAGCGCGTTAATTGCCTTTGCCTCTCCGACCGTCTCCTTAATGTGAGCGATTTGTTCTTCGGTAAATTTCTTGCAATCCATTTTTTCATCTCCTTACAACCATTTCTCAACTGACACTAAAAGCAACTTGAATACTAAAGTGCGTGAATCTAACACTTCTAACGAGAACCGTCGAGCGTTGCAAAATGGGAACCCAATATAAGTAGTCAATTTAAAGATTCACTGGTACTTGGCGCTGGGCCAGGTACTCTTTCATCTCTTTTATAGTGTACTTGCCAAAATGTGCGATTGAGGCCACAAGAACGGCGTCCGCACCTGCCTCAACAATGGCCTGGTATAAGTGTTCAAGTGTCCCGGCGCCGCCGGATGCGATTACAGGTAGATTCACCGCATCGGCTATCGCTTTGGTCATTGGGATATCATATCCGGCTTGTGTGCCATCGGCATCCATACTTGTCGGCAGGATTGCACCGGCACCCAAATCCTCAACCTTTTTCGCCCACTCGACAGCGTCAATGCCTGTGCCCTCCGTACCGCCGCTGACCATAACTTCAAAGCCCGAAGGCAATTTGGAATTACTGCTTGTATCTATCGCAATAGTGATTTTCTCGCTGCCGAATTCATCTGCCGCTTCTTTAACAAAATCGGGATTGCGAACAGCAGCGGTATTGATAGATGCTTTTGATACACCCATATCCATCAACTCTTCAATTGCCTGACAGTTTCTGATTCCACCGCCGACGGTCAACGGCACTGTCGATGCCATTGCCTCGACGGTTCTTTTAACCGCATCAAGGAGGGTTTTTCGGTTTTCAACGGTCGCTGTGATATCCAGGAACACTAATTCGTCCGCCCCAGCAGTGCAGTAAGCAGCGGCATTTTCCGCAGGGTCGCCCACGTCTTTTAGCCGGACAAAATTGATGCCTTTAACCAATCGGCCGTCTTTTACATCCAAACACGGGATGATTCTTCTGTAATCCATATCGTTTCTCTCCTGAATTAGCTGACACTGATTAAAATCTTTATTTAGGCGTTTATAATCTTTTCGGCTTCTTCTCTATAGGCATCCATTAAGTACGGTATGCCGGATACCTGTGCAGCTTCGGGCGTTAAAGCCATAACGTCATCTCTGCTGATTGTGGAAACCTTGAAGTTTCGACTGCCGGCCATCATTTGCTGCAGCCCCACTTTGAGTTTATCGATGAATGTATAAAGTCCAATAGCTCCGAGCGGCATTTCCTTGACGGTGTCCTTGCCGTATTTGGAAACCAGGTCTTCATAGCAAACAAAGATTTCCTCAACTGTTGAACCGAAAGAACTTACGGTTTTAGGCAGCGCATTTGCCCCTTCCTGTAACCATAATCCGATATTCTTGCCGACCATACCCGGAATCATCAGGGCCCGGCCCATACAGACCGCTTTTGTAAACGGAGCACCCATTGCCAGGGCCTTGAAGATGTGGTCTTCGGTGCTGAAACCGCCGGCGATTGCGATATCCGGCACAAACGCACCCTTGGCCGCCAACTTCTGACACAACTCATAGGTCATTGCCTGCAGATAAAAGGTTGGAACACCCCATTCCACCATCATACGCCATGGACTCATTCCAGTTCCGCCCGGTGCACCGTCGATTGTGAGCAAATCCAGCTTCGCATCCGACGACCATTTAATCGCCATTGCCAATTCGCGCATCGGATAGGCACCAGTTTTTAGTGTCACGCGCCTGGCGCCGAGATTACGCAGGCCTTCAACCTCCTTCATAAAACCCTCCTGGTCCACAAAGCCAAGACGTGAGTGTCTTTCAAAATGCTTCAAAGCGCCGTCCTTAAAAGCCGCTTGGTGGGACTCAATGGAAGGATCAGGAGTAACTAAATACCTTTTTTTTTGCAATTCAAGGGCACGCTCGAGTGAATCGACCTGAATCTCGCCACCGATACATTTTGCACCCTGGCCCCACTTGAGTTCGATAGTTTCAACGCCGAGTTCGCCAATAACATACTCAGCCACTCCCAGGCGCGTGTCCTCAACGTTTATCTGTACGACCATATCTCCGTAGCCCTCATGCCACCTGCGATACTGTTCAACCCGTTGGGCCATATTCGGCGCCTTTTTAATCTTACCCTTTGAATCCAGTTCCAACTCCGGGTCGATGCCACAGACATTTTCACCGCAAACTATCGTAATC
Source organism: Phycisphaerae bacterium (assembly GCA_030630315.1). Classification (GTDB taxonomy): domain Bacteria; phylum Planctomycetota; class Phycisphaerae; order Sedimentisphaerales; family Anaerobacaceae; genus JAUVYQ01. Next base: position 7,518 of record DAOVNI010000009.1, read on the forward strand.
CCGGCGATCGACGCACCGGTTGCAAAATGCTCCCAGTTTTTCCGGGCAATATCCGTTGAACCCAAGGCCCCGGTAAAAACAGGCACTCGCATCTTGACCTTTGTCCCGCAACCGTATTCCGTCTCGGTATTGACCATCGGAAACAGCGTGTTGTCCGGCGTGCCGACCTGACCTTCGGGCAGACCCTTTGCACCCAGCGCATAGCCCTGGATATTAAGATGTGAATAGTCGATGGGATAGTCTTTGTCGGCCCCGGCGGTAAGAGTACCGAACGGGCCGGGGTAAATTACTTCCCGGCCGCGGAAGGAGGACTTGAAAATCTCACAATTGCCGCGGCAGCCGTCAATGCAGCGGGTGCAGATGCCCGAAACAGGAGAAACATTTCTTGAACGGTTTGAAGTCTGCGTAACTTCATTGGCATTGGGTCGCTGTAAATTCATTTTCTTACTCCTTCATAAAACTTATATTTTGTGTTTGATTAGCAACGCTAATAATATAAACTGTAATGTTAATAGTTGATAATATAAACTCCAAATGCGAGTATAGCAAGGGTATTATCTTGATACAAATTATTAGAGGAGCTTATAATGCATATAGAAACGCTAAAGATATTCTGCGATATTGCTGAGTTGCAAAGTTTCTCAAAAACCGCTGAAAAGCATCTTCTAAGTCAGTCAGCGATTTCCCAGCAGCTTGCGCAACTGGAGCTTGCCCACAAGTGCCAGTTAATCGACCGAAAGAAAAGGCCCATCGAGCTTACAAAAGCGGGCCAATTACTTTACAAGGCCGCCACAGATATGCTTGAAAGATATGAACAGCTAAAAAGTGAGCTGAATGCTATGAAATCCTCAACCGGAAGCAGAATAAATATAGCTGCAATTTTCAGTATCGGGATGCACACTCTGCCGAACTACGTTAAAAAATTTATGGTCAGTTACCCGAATGTTAATGTCCATATTGAATACTTTAGCGCCGACAGAATTTATGAGCTGGTTTTGGCCGGCGACATCGATATCGGTCTTGTAGCTGTTCCGAAAAGAGACAAGCGGCTCGATGTGTATGACTTTGAGGATGAGCCGCTGGTTCTGGCCTGCAGCCCGAAGCATCCTCTATCACACGAATCGCAGGTCGATATTCATAAATTGCAATTTGAAAGGTTTATCAGCTTTGAAAAAAACGTCCCTACACGGATGTGGATAGACAATATTTTGCAGCGTTATAATGTTGTTGTACGCCCGGTGATGGAATTCGATAATATCGAAACCGTCAAACGAGCGGTGGAGATAAACTCAGGGATAAGCATATTGCCGGAGACCGCAATACTTCAGGAAATCGGCAGCGGAACAATAAAGGCGATTGGCTTTTTGAATGAGAGTTTTGTCAGGCCGACGGGTATAATCGTCCGCAAAAACAAGCTTCTGGGCCAGGCCGGCCGATACTGTATCGAGCTGCTACGCAAAAAAGCTAAATAAAAAATAGCAGATAGCGTAGGAATAATCTTCAATTTATGACTTCCGATTGAAAACCGGAAATCTTCATACGCAATACGATATATGCGATACGATATACGAATACTATGTCAATTAAAGCTGTAATATTTGATTTGGACGGCACAATAACGCAGCCTTACTTTGACTTTGACGCCATTCGCGAAGAAATGGGCTTAGAACGGGATTCGGGACCGGTCCTGGAATCGATGGAGAAAATGACACCGCAACAGCGCCAGCACGCTGAAGAAATACTGCATTTTCACGAGAGGCGGGCGGTAATAGAATCCCGCCTCAACGCCGGTGCAAAACGGACACTTTCGGCACTTCGCAAGGCCGGTGTTCATATCGGGATATTGACGCGTAACAAGCGAAGCAATGCCCTCGCTATTGCCCGCAAACACAACCTGAAATTCGATGCTATTGTTGATAGAGAGGACGGGCCGGTCAAACCTGATGCCTTCGGCGTGCTGCGAATATGTGAGCAATTCGCCGTTATGCCGGAGGAAACTCTGCTGGTGGGCGATTATCTTTTCGATTTGCTCTGCGCAAGAGCCGCAGGTGCCGTTGCGGTGCTGCTGGCCAATAACAACAGGGCCGCCGAATTCGCCGGGTATGCGGATTTTACTGTTGAAAACATCGGACAGATACTTCAAATTGTCGAAGATAGAAAAGATAGCCACAGAGAACACAGAGGTGCACAGAGATAAAAAAAAACATATTCTCTGAGTTCTCTGCGAACTCTGTGGCAAAAATGAAAGGAAAGGTTGGCTAATGGATAAAAAAATAATAACGAAAGCTGCCCTTGTTCTGCTACTAACAGTGAGTAATTGTTGGGCTGGTGGGTGTAAAGAAAGTTTGGCCGCTCAGCAGCCGGAAAAAGTAAAGCCCGACCCGGTTGAGGCGGTCTTAAAACAATTAAACCAGAAGACCGCAAAGATTAAATCCTACGAGGGCCGGATTGAATATCGAATCAGCCAGCCGCTCTTCGAATCAGAAACGCTCAGGAAAGGCGTTTTGTATTATGCAAGGTTCGACAAGAAAAAAACGAAGCTGAGGATAAATTTCCAAACGCTTAAACAGGATGATGAAAAAGAACAAAAATACATCGAGCAGTTTATCTTCGACGGCGTCTGGCTTACTCACCTCGATTATCAAATCAAGACTGTTAGATGCCATCAATTGGCCGAGCCAAACAAGCCGGTGGACGCCTTTGAGTTAGCCAGTAAGAATTTGCCGATAATCGGCTTTGCCAAAATAAAAGATTTGAAAAAGCAGTTTGATATAAAGCTGATTGAGCAACGAAAAGGCGAGCCGAAGAATTTTGTTCATCTGCATTTGAAGGTAAAACCCGCTTCGATTTATAAGGATGACTATACACACATCGATTTCTGGATTGATAAGAAATTAGGCCTGCCGGCAAGAATAGTTGCCCTCTCCACCGAGCAGGATATTTATCAGATAAAACTGCTCAAACCGAAGGTCAATAAAAAGCTGGATAAAAAGGTCTTCGATTTTAAGATTCCCAGGGGCTTCGGCAAGCCGGAAATAATCCCGCTAAAGAAAAAGAGCAAATAGGCCGTCATTGCGAGGTCGCCATAGGCGGCCGTGGCAATCTCAGGCAGTTTCAAATAAGAAAGGACGGTAAATAGTTATGAACACTTTTTGGCTGAAAATCGCGGGGCTTGCGGTTGTGGTTGTGGGCCTTATTATTCTGGTAAGTGTTTTTTTGACTTCTGAACCACAGCCGGCAGAGCAGCCGGAGAGCGAACGGGAAGTACAAAAGGTTGGCGATAACGATGTGCGGCCCCGGCCGAAGGTGAAACCGCTGGTAGAAGGAGTGCCCAATCCCAAAGTCGATTACGTTGCCAAAATAAACGAGCTTGCCAGAGCGGGGCGGGATGAAACCCTTAACGCTGCACCTTTTTATCAAAAGGCCTTCGAGCTATATGTTGAAGGCGGGGAAGAATTAATGACAACCCTCTCCCGCAGGCCGCGGCCGGTTTCGCTTTCCGAGCTTTCTGACAAGGAACAATCGCTACTAAGACAATGGGTACAGTCGAACTCACAAGCTTTGTCGCAATTGGAGCTCGGAACGAAAAAGCCATATTATTGGCTCCAGAGGTCTTCTAAAGATGGCATCGCGATGGAAATTCCACTGCCGGAATTGAACGAGGTTAGGCAGCTCAGCCGTGCAATTACATGGCGCGCAAAACTAAATGCAGCACAGGGCAACATTGATAAAGCCGAAGCGGATGTCATAACATGCTATCGTTTTGGTTTACACGTGACCGACACACCTTTTTTGGTTGAGCAGCTGGTGGGGGTAGCCTTGAGAGCCTTCGCTGCGCGAACCGCATTTATCATTCTTGACAGAACAGAAATGGGTCAAACCTCTATGAAGTCCCTGCAAAGGCAAATAGAGCAGCTTTCTACAGATGAAAGTTACATACCTGATATGGGTGCCGAAAAGTTCCTTATGTTAGATATTATTCAGAGGGTGTTTACCGATGATGGAAAGGGTGATGGCCGAATATCAACTTCCGCTGAGATCTTGTCGATGATACATGATTATACTACTCCTACTCTAAGCCAGGAGGAAATTCGGTCCTTCCCTGAACTTCAACTTCAACGACGCCAGACGACCGAAGCAGTAGAGAATTTGTATGAATACTTCGACTTCGTAGGTCAAAAATCTCCGTGGCAGTGGAAAAACGAACAAATTAATCCTGATAAAGGGATCGAAAAAATAACGGAAGGAAATGCTTTCGTTCAAACGTTTTGTCCGGCGTACGTTAGAGTTACGCAAATATTCGCTCGCCGCAGGGCTGAAACCGATGCTCTAATTACAACGCTGGCACTGTTTCGTTACAAAGCTGATAAGGGGCAATTGCCTGAAAAACTTGATGAACTTGTCTCAGCCGGCTATCTCAATGCCCTGCCGACCGACCCTTTCAGCGGTGGCCCATTTGTCTATAAACGAATCGGCGATGACTTTATGTTATACAGTTTTGGCATCGATTGCGACGACGATGGTGGAACGCATAATAGAAGCTGGGACAAAGACGACCAGGTTTTCTGGCCGGTGCAGCCAATGGAAAAGGCAACAGATAATGCGAAGGGTAAATAAGAAATGTACAAATCCAGATTACTCTCGCTTGTCGTTGCTGGTATTTATATACTGATTGCCTGTTTCGGAGGCAAGGTTGTTGAGGGTTTTGCAGGGGTGCTTGGTATCTCTTTGGTGTTAGGATTGCCTTGTATTTGGTTTGGCGATGAGTTGGGCGGAATGGTGTGGGGGCGGTTAGGGAATGCGCAAATTACTTCTCGGACCCCTGGAGCAGTTGTAAGATTTGTCGGCTGGCTGCTGCTTGTTCTTTTGCCCATCATTGGGTATATATTGCATAAATCAATTTACCAAAAGGGCTAATTTCTCTGCTTAACGGTATATCAATTTTTTGGAATTTTTAAGGAGTTAAAAATGGCAAAGGGAATAGTTGTCTATTATTCGAGGACGGGCAATACAAAAGAAATGGCCGAAATAATAGCTAAGGCGATGAACGAGGCGAATTTGCCGACCGAGTGCAAATCGGTCGGCGATGTAAAAGCCGACGACGTGTTCGGCTATGATGCGATAGTTGTCGGCTCGCCGACGTACTATGGCCATATGGCTGGTCCGATAAAACAATTGTTCGACGATTTGGTCAGCAGGCACGGGCAGCTCGACGGCAAAATAGGGGCCGCATTTACCAGTGCGGCAAACATCGGCGGAGGCAATGAAACCACGATTATGGGCATAATAGAGGCGATGCTCATCAGCGGTTGCGTCGTCCAGGGCGACCCGCAGGGCGACCATTACGGCCCCGTATCCATCGGTAAGCCCGATAAAAGGGTCAGGCAGCAGTGCGAACGCAGGGGCCGGAGAATCGCAGAACTGACCAAAAAACTGGTGCCCTGACAGGCCGCTTTCGGCTTCGCCTCAGAGCCTGCCCCGAGCTGGCCGAGGGGATGACGGTAGAGATCGTCCAGAATGGCAAAAAATAAATATTGATTTTTTTTGCAAAAAAGGCATTTTTCTTTGACAAAACGCTTGTGCACCGTTAAGTTTTTACCGATTTTAACCCACAAATGGCAACTTTAACCCCCAGAGTGGAGGACTACTCGATGCAAGAGTACGAAGACCTTAAAGCATTGATTGCTGAAATTGAAGGCGACATCAACAAAGCCGAAGGCGGAAATAAGGCGGCAGGAACGCGGGTTCGCAAGCAGATGCAGAAAATCAAGCAGGCTGCTCAAGTTCTTCGCAGCCGCATTCTTGAAATCAGGTCAACCCAATAAATTATCTCAGGTATTCGTAAGCGCTGAACGCCGTGTATATTTCGGCTCGGTTGCGGCCGGCTAATGGGCTTACCGCGTTAGAAGTAAACAGCCGCTGTTTGTTCTGCTGACAGTGGGGACTTATAACGGGGCCCTACCGGGACCGGGCGGATAGTAGTACCGTAAATGCGCAGAATGCTTCTGTATCGAGGTCAATAATGCCGCCGCCATTACTGTTTGACTTATCGAAAATAGACCTGACGGCAGAACCCGTATTCGACAAAGAAGCGATTGGCAGAGCAAATCCCCAACGATTTGAGATGCAGCAGCTCGATGGCATCCTCTGGTACGATGAGGAAAAACTTCTGGTTCTCGCCTATAAGGATGTAACGAAAAACGAATTCTGGGTTCGCGGGCACATCCCCGGGCGGCCATTGATGCCCGGCGTAATAATGGTCGAGGCCGCAGCTCAGCTTTCGAGCTTCTTTGTGAAGCTGGTTTACGAGCTGAAGGGCTTTATCGGCTTTGCCGGCATAGACTCAGCGAAGTTCCGCTCTGTTGTCGAACCGGGGCAAAGATTGCTCCTGCTCGGCCATGTTACGAAATTCAGGCGGAGAAAATACACCTGCAGCATCCAGGGCGTCGTTGACGGCACTATGGTATTTGAAGCGGTCGTATCCGGTTTGCTAATTTAAAAGGCACTGGACAGTTGAACGGTTAGACGGCTCACTGTTTCCGAGTAAAAACATCCGTGTTTTCACAGGCGTCGGGAACTTTCGCATCCTGCTTCGGTTTCACGAATAGCCCCAAGGGGATTTATCCGCCGTAGGCGGATTCGAATCTTGACTGTCGTCAGACAAGTTCGCCTCCGGCGAACAAGCTTTACCCGCCTTAGGCGGGCCCTGTTGCCAGCTTACAAGCTATTGAGAAACTCTCTGCCTTGCCCACTTTTCAAAAACTTTTCCCTTTTTCGTGCAGAACTGTAATCAGGCAGTTTTTCGGTATGCAGAAGTCTGAATTTGCCTATGACTTGCGCTCCTTTGGTGCGTCCTGACCTGTGCTCGGCTAACCGCCTGCCTAAGTTGTTGGTTATGCCGATATACCGCTTTTTTGTTCCCTGTAATACGTAAACGGTCACCATAAAAGGATGCTAATTAGATACCACAAATCCGCCAGAGGCGGACAAGTCAAATAGCCCCAAGGGGATTCGAACCCCTGTTGCCGGGTTGAAAACCCGGTGTCCTGGACCTACCTAGACGATGGGGCCACTAAAGCTTAAAATTGAAAACGCAAAGTTTAAAACTCATAAGTTCCATAGTTTTTCGTTTTAAGCTTTAAGTTTTAAGCTTCAATTATTCCATACTGATAGCTTCAGCAGGGCAGGCATCAACGCAAACGCCGCAATCGATGCAGGCGTCGATGTCAACCACCGCCTTGTCATCAACCATCTTAATTGCCTCGCTCGGGCATTCTTCCACGCAGGATTCACAGCCGTTGCATTTTTCCTCATCTACTACAGCCGGCATTTACGCAGCCCTTTCAAAAACAGTCCAAAACTTACCAGTAAAAGACGAAATGTTACAAAATTATGATGATATTACAATATAAATTTTTGTAAAATTCGGAAGGCGAATGAAAAACTGTCAACGCCAATTTCATTACTTTTTACTAATTGGCAACAGCTTTTCCGGCTCGGTTGGTGCCGGTTGATTTGCCGGTTCCGGGGCTTGTGGGCCGGCAGCACCTAATGCAATCGCCATATCGCGAACGAGCTTGCTTAAGTCATATTTGGCTGTCCAGTCCAGGACCTTGGCGAAATTGCTGTTCTGGTTTTTGGCCAGCAGATAAACAGCCATCATACGGGCCGGCCAGTGAGTATCGTTCAAATTTTTGGCCACAGCACTTATTAGCTCGTAATCCA
>DAOVNI010000177.1 GCA_030630315.1 Phycisphaerae bacterium
GGCCTTTTGTGAAGGGACCCCGCTTCGCGGGAACCAATAGTATCCTTTGTCTCTTCCGAGGCGGGTTCCCTGCCGAAGGCCCAGGAAATATCAAGGGCGGCATTGGCAGCAAATCTCGCCAGCAGCTCTTCAATCGAGGCGCCGTGGCAAACGACAGAATAACGAGGTGAAGTGCCCTCGTACTCGAGCTTCTGAATTTGCGGACCGAGCAGTCCTTTGCTTAATTGCTCTGAGCCGGAATTCAAAAGGCGGCGCAGCTCTGCCTCGTTTACGTTAGTGAAAGGGTCAATTTCCGCGGGATGGCTCCATAACTTTCCGGGAAGGTCTTTGTCGGCATCGCAAAGGGAAAGGATGTGTCTGGTCATCGATTCAGCGACCAGGAAGTAACAATCCTGCGGCAGGGATAAAACCCAATCCTTGTCCCCTGCTTTGGGTTCCACCGCAAGGTGTCCTGCGGACCGCGAAGCGGTGTCCCTCGCAGTGGTAAACTCGTCCCCGCGACGGCGGGAATCCACTGCACTGACTAAGGCAATCGCCTGGTAAGCTCTGGTTCGTGCGTTCAAGTATTGCTTTTTCTGCACATCAAGCAAGCTGCGGTGATAATTGGCGAGCACCCTTACAACAGGGGAGCGACTTTTTGAAACCATCCTGAGTAAACGGTTGGCCTGGTCGGGGTCGGCTGCTTTTTTCATACACAAAGCCATTTTTAGCAGAAGAAAATCTTCCATCAATTCCTCTTCAGCACCCTTTGGAAGAATTTGGCGAAGCTGGTAATAGGCGGCATAAGCTTTGTCGTAATCCTTTTGCAAATAGAATGTTTCGGCAACTTTCAAAGACAGTGGCTGTGTGGGTGGAAGCACAAATTCCAGTTTTTTGATTTGCTGCGGTGTTTTTTGTACAAGATGCTCGGCTGGTGGTTTCGAAGTAGAGGTTTGTTGGACGGTAGGTGCTGTCCGGCCGGCAGCAGGCTCTGGTAGAGATTTGAGCAATACGTACAACAAGATTGCCACAATCGCAACTATACTGACAAGGAGGACTTTCTGGAAGTTTGAAAAATAATACTTATACCGAATCGGCACCAACGGGGGTTGGCTTGCGCCGGCAGGCTGTCCGGCCGTGGCATCCTGGGTGGAATCTGCTCCGCCTGAGGCGGACTTGTAAAAATCTTCGTCTCCGGCAAATGCTTCACGCTCCGAGAGTTCCTCATGAACTTCGCCTGCAAATAATTCGTGGTCCGATGGCACCTCGGAAGTGTTCTCTTCGAGATTGTCTTTTTGCTTTTCTGTCGCCATATTTTCCAACTTCGCCCTCAACACAGTCTGGCTAAAGCCGGACCAGTTCAGAGACTGTGAGAGCGTATTTGGGTTCCCGCAAGGCGGGGTCCCTCATAACCTCTTTCACAACGCAGCAATAATTGTGCCAGACCCGGCTAAAGAAGCTTGTGTGGGTGCATCCAGGGAGTTTTTGCCCGAAAATCGCTCTTTTGGTCCTACACTGGGCGGTTCGCAATGCAAAGAGGTGTCAGGAGTCTATACGAGCCGATAGATTTTCTGACAGAAATCAGGTTATAGAATTGTAACGCCTGTAACCAGAAAGATAAAAGCAATGAACAACCAGAAGCGTGAAAACATCCCGCAGCATGAGTTAAAAATTAGCTCGTGCTTCGCAGCGAAGCGCCGCTTCGCAGAGTAGTAGAGGCTAAATCCTTATTATGTAGTCGTTACTCCGCTTGGGGACGCCTTACGGCGGGGCTGAGGCGAAGATGATGCTGGTATCCCGTTCTGTAACCCTTTCACAACGTATGAGCCCTTTTCGATATTGTACTGCCTGACCTTTGCATAGAGGGTTGCCCTGGTTATGCCAAGAAGGTCAGCGGCCTTGGTTTTTTGCCAGCCTGTTTCCTGCAGGGCGCGAGCAATCAGCTCACGTTCGGCTTTTGCCAGTGAAAAATCCTTGATGTAACCGGCAGTTGGGCCCCGTGCTCCGGCTGGCTCCGCCCAGACGAGCTCCGACAGTTCGCTGCATTCGGGCCCGTCTAAAGCCGGGTCGATTACAATGCTGCTCAGGCCGATTTTGTCCGTTGTTTCCAACAGTATCGCCCTTTCGATAACATTGTGCAGTTCGCGAACGTTGCCGGGCCAATCGTGTTTCTGCAGAGCTTCAACAGCTAATTTAGTTAGAGAGGTTATCTTATTGCGTTTTTCCGGACAAATAGTCGATGTCTTGAGGAAATATTCAGCCAGTAGCGGAATGTCTTCTCTTCGGTCTGGCGATTTGAGAGGGACGATGATAACGGGACATATATTCAAACGATAATAAAGGTCACGCCGGAAGCGATGAGCTTTAGTCTCCCTGTAGAGATTGCGATTGCTCGAAACTATTATCGTGGCATTGCAGGTGATATTTTTGACACCGCCGACCCTTCGGAAGTTTTTTTCCTGAAGGACGCGCAGCAATTTGGCCTGGAGGTCCATTGGCATTTCAGAAATTTCATCAAGCAGGATTGTGCCGGCCCCGGCCAACTCTAACAGTCCTATTTTTTCGCGGTCGGCTCCCGTGAAAGAACCTTTCGCATGACCAAAGAGTTCACTTTCCAGCAAATTTGCCGTTAGCGCTGCACAATTTACAGCGATAAATGGCTCGTCCGGATGCCTTAGAGTATGGATGGCTTTGGCCGCCAGCTCTTTGCCTGTGCCTGTTTCACCCACTATCAAAACCGGATTGCATCGGCTGGCCGCGACAAGTCTAATCATCCCAAGCATTTTGACAAATGCTTTACTGCGGCCGACCATAGAAACAGAGGCGGCATAGTCCTGAGCGAAAAAATCATCTGCGGTTCTTTCAGTGTCGACAGCATTACGTTTATTTTTTATTCGACTTACAATTTGCTCCAGCCGGTTGTAATCGCCCCTGCCCTGTAAATAATCATAGGCCCCCATCCGTATGAACTCCGAAGATAGGTCACTGTCGCGCCCGTCTCCAACTACCACTACGGGGACACGTATTGAATTTTTTTCGGTCATATTCAGGAACTCGCGGATGCCGGTAGGGTGGAACCGATGGTCAAAGAGAATTAAATCCGGATTGACTGTCTCAACGATGTCCAAGGCTTCATCCAGGTTGTCGGCTACAAATATTTCCTGGCCAACCTGCCGAGCTAACTGTTGAACTTCCGCCTCCTTGCTTACCGCAACAATCCTGCGTAAACTCATCAACGTTCCAAGACTCTACATAAGCGTTATCCCCCACGGTATTGTCACTTATAGATGCCCAGTAAATCGGCGGATAAATGGGGACGACTTTAATTTTTTATGGGACTGGCCTATAATGTCTCCGATTTGTTATTCGCAAAGAAGCATTGAAATCTGCGATAATTTTATCGGACATTTTAGCAAAACGAAGAAGACAAAAGTCACAGCGAGACGGTGTCGCTTTTTATAGGACTATCAATATCACTGAGCAAGCTAAGGAAAACAAAAAAAATTTAGCACAATCACCAAATCGGCGCCGGCAAAATTTTCTGGGGTATAGGAAGAATTGTCCTTTGAGGGAGTTCTTTAAGGAAGCTGATTTCGATATCTATCCAATTTTTCGGTTTTCTTAACATCTGCTTTAACAAGAAGTTACCCGTCACCAAACCGGCGGCAACTCTAATGTGGCACACCAATTGCTGATTTATTTGGTGTCTGCTCGTTGCCGGTGCGGCCTTGAGCAGCGTTGTTTGAAAGGAAACGTTGTTTAGTTTTTGGTCTTTTAAAAAGGTGGAAAACTTATGGCAGTATCATCAATAGGGACAGCAAGTGACCTCCAAATGGATTATATGAAGCTTTTGATAACGCAGCTGCAGAACCAGAATCCATTGGAACCGTTGAACAATAATGAGATGGCTTCTCAGTTGGCGCAGTTCTCATCACTGCAGCAGCTTGAGTCAATGAATTCAACATTTGCACAGGTTCTTGACATTGCCAACCATACCTATGCCAATTCACTGATAGGCAAGGAGGTTTCATTCCTTGGAGAAACACCGGAAGGTACCGTGGATATCCTGAGAGGTGTAGTTGAGCAAGTGTACAAGAAAAATGGGGAAAACTTTTTGATAGTAGGCGATTATGTTCTTGGTTTAAAAGACATAATATCGGTCAAAAATTCAGATCAGATTTAAGATTTTCATTTAAGGAGAAACAAAAATGAGTTTTGCATTGTCAGCAGGAGTTACGGGGCTTCAGGCCCACCAAAAGATGCTCGATGTAGCCGGCAACAACCTGGCCAATGTCAATACCACCGCTTTTAAGTCCAGCAGAATAACCTTCTCGGAGCTGCTGAGCGAGACGATTAAAAAGGCATCACAGCCGACAGCTACCGTCGGCGGCAC
>DAOVNI010000146.1 GCA_030630315.1 Phycisphaerae bacterium
ATGAATGTAAACTCACTTATAACAAAGGATTACAGAAAAAACGATGATTTCGCAGTCCAAAAAAACAAACCCAATTCAAACCCAATTTCTTCAAAGGCTAAAATGAACGCAAACGTCTTTGTCACAAAGGATTATGAGAATGAAACCGCCTTCCGGCTCCGAAAAAACAAACCCAATCAAAGCCTGTCCTGAGCGCAGTCGAATGGGCCAATTTCCAAAAAGCCAAAATGAATGTAAACTCACTTATAACAAAGGATTACAGAAAAAAAGATGATTTCGCAGTCCGAAAAAACAAACCCAATTCAAACCCAATCAAAGCCAATACAAAGCCAATCAAAGCCAATACAAGCCCAAAACAAACCCAATACAAACCCAATCAAACTCGAAGCGAAGCGGAGATCCCTACGGGTGAGCTTCTCGGAATCCTCAAACCGGGGACCAATTTCAAACCCAGCGCCTGCGAGGATACGAATGGCTTTCCAAGAAAGGAGCAAAGAGGTTTTACGCGCTAAGGCGGGTCCCAACCGGCAAAGCAGGAAAAGAGAAGCTAATATACATGCACCAGAAGATTATCGAAGTGCCCCAGGGCATGGTGGTTGACCATATCAATCACGATGGGATGGACAATAGAGGGGCAAACTTACGAGCGGCGACATATTCGGAGAATATGTACCACAGAAAAAAGCGTTCGGGGGCAAAGCAATCGAAATACAAAGGAATTTACTGGAGAAAGAAGAACCGCAAGTGGCAGGCCCTGATAACGTTCGAGAGAAAGAGAATAAACTTAGGCTACTTCCGGGACGAAATCGAGGCCGCTAAGGCCTACGACCGGGCGGCGATGAAGTATCACGGCCAATTTGCCTCACTGAATTTTGAATCTGAAATCTGAAATCTGAAATCCATTAATAGTCTTTGACTTAACCGGCGCGGTCAGTTAATCTTCGGCAACTATGAAAAGAATGCTAACGTCGTGTTTTGGTCTTGGCCGGCTGCCCCTTGCTCCGGGGACCTGGGGCTCGCTACCGCCAGTGGCCATATTTGCCCTGATGTGGCACTTCGAGGCGCCGGCTATCCTGATATTAATCGTAATGGCGGCCTTAGCTTTGGCTGGCTCTGTTATTTGCGTTAAATTCGCACCCGCTGCAATCGCCGCAACCGGCAAAGCCGACCCACGAGAAGTTGTTGCCGACGAATTTGCAGGCCAGGCGGTTACATTTTTAGCCATTCCTTTTTTAATCACAGCCGCAATCTCTACCAGGCAAATCTGCATCACCACTGTCCTCGGCTTTTTGCTCTTTAGATTATTCGACATCGTCAAGCCCTGGCCAATACATAAAGCCGAGAAGCTGCCCAAAGGCTGGGGGATTCTTGCCGACGATTTATTAGCGGGTATCTATGCAGCGATAGTTTTGCTGCTTTGCTTCTGGTTGTGGATTGCCAAGTCCGGCGCTTAGATTAGGGAACAGAGATGGCAGCAGAATATTCTGTTGAAGTTTGCAGAAAACTTGAGGAAAAATTCCACGCTGCGCACCTGCATCGTCCTATGCGGATCGCCCGTTATGATGCCGGTGATGAGCTCGTTTACGATGTTATGGGAGTCGGGCAACCGGTTACGGCACGAGTACACCTTGTTGTTGAGGAGTTTGTGGGGGGAGGGTTCGCCGGGCAGGTTTATCGGGTGAAAGTATCGGAGGTTAAGGCCGGCGACGAGCCGATCGAAGGCCTTGATGTGGGCCGAGTTTACGCAATGAAGATTCTTGTTCCGCCTTCGAACTTTTCTCGGCTTTTTCGTAACCTGCTGTACTGGGTTGGCTTCCAGGGACCTTTTCAGCTTCAAACCAATCCTGCAGCGGCGAGGGCCGGGGCACTCTGGCAGAAATTTATCCGGCGGGGTGCGAAGATTCGATTCGGCGACGAAAGGACGATTGTAGATATCTACGCAACATTTGTGGACAGCCGACTGGGTAGTTGCGGGGAGTTAAGTGAATGGGTTGATGGACGTACGTGGCGGCTGGAGGTTGATGACCGGTTGGATTCTTTGAAGCGATGGCGTCGTGGCAAGGTCGTTGACGCCCAGCAGCTCGGCTCGCCGGAGTATCGAGCCAAGCGTGAATTTATGGGTGAATTGGTTCGGCTTCTGTACGATATGGGTGGGTATGAGTTTGCCCGGCAGTATGAGTGGTGGACATGTAAGAGTCAGCCGAACTGTCTGAAACGCAGAGATACTGAGGACAATCCATCTGGTGGCTTGGTAGCGGTCGATTTCAGAGCAGGTCTGGCTCTGCTGCCTTTTTTGCCGATGAGTCCGGGGGATTTCAAGCTGATAGTCAAGGGGCTTATGCGCGGCTCTCTGGTTCAGTTTGACCGAGGCAATACAGATAAGCTGGAGCGATTTGCTGAGGCCAATAGCGATGAGTTTAGCGATATGCACCAAATGTTGGATGAGCTGAAAGCGGTTGAGCGCCTGTATCGGGATTCGATTCCGGATATTACGCACAATCACGTTCGGCTGCTTTACAGCCCGCGCCTGTGGTCGACGATGCTCGATAGTGCGGTAACCGGCTGGAAAGTACGCAATCTTGTTGATGAGCGGCACGAGCAGAAGCTGCGCAACAGCAGGACTTCGACGCTGCTATTTTTCGTCGTTGGGCTGATACCATTTTTAGGCCGATTAGTTCGGCGAATTTGGGCCCGGCCTGACTGGCGCAAGCACTATCGGGCGATGCTGACAAGCTGGGATTATCTCCGAAGAGCGGTTCAGGCCAAGATTGCTGAGAAAGTTATTATATGGCACAGGGCAGGACGGGTCGATGGTGAGCGTGCGATGAGGGTTGCCGGTTCTTTTTGGCGATTCTTAGGCCATTTTCCTCTGTCGATTCTGTTTGTTTGGTTACACAGGTTTTTAACCGATTGGGATTATGCAAAAGAGCGGTTGGTTTATATATTTGTCCGGCCGGTTAGGCTGTACTTTAACACACATCTGCGGGAGCAATGGCTCCGCGAGATGGTGACAGAGGGACAGAAAAAACACATACTTAGCAACGAAGATGCTGAGGTTATCCTTTCGCAGGTTAACGAGCCGTTTATACAGAAGTATCTAAAAAGTCTGGCGGTACATATTTGTACATTGCCGGTGACACAGATTGTTTCTGTGCTGGTGGCGGTTATTTATGTTTTGACACATCCTGAGATGCCACGAGCACAGGCCTGGGGTATTGGACTTGGGATTATTGCGTTGTTTCAGGTAGTACCGATTTCGCCGGGTTCGTTAGTTCGGGGGCTTTACGTCGTGTATTTGGTTATCAGAGAGCGGAATTTCAAGGATTACAATATTGCAGTGTTCCTGGGATTTTTCAAGTATATAGGTTATCTGGCGTTTCCGATTCAGATGACGTATCACTATCCAGTGCTTGCGAAGTTTATGGCAGCGCATTGGGCTACCGGAGCGGTACACATTGTCCCGGTGTTTGGCGAAAGTGGTGCGTTGTTAGAGCATTGGGTATTTCGTTTGTTCTATAACTGGCCATTGACCATACGGCGTCGGATGCGAAAACGCGCTGAAGTTCGAGCATCGATGAAGCCCCGGTATTGGCACGTGGGTTTATGTGCTATTGCGGCAGCAGGTATATTTGGACTTTGGGATTTCGCTTGCCTTATGGATGTGGGAAGGCTGCCGAGTTTGAGGGAAATTGCGTGGCTTGCGGTGGTGGTGCCGTTTCTTTGTGGTGCCGGTGTAACTCTGGGCTGCGGCGGGGCGAGGTTGTGGAAACGCATTGCAGCTGCCACTATCTGCGGTATTGCACTTGGAGTGCTTTATACCGCCATCTCTGCTATCCTGGTTAAGAAAATGGCCGCTGGTGATATGGCAGCGGCTTGCGTCTGGCGGGTATTCGTGTTCGCTGTTCTGTCAACTGTTGGAGCAATGGCTACAGAGCTAAAGCTGCCTGAGCCGGAGATTGAAAATCCTGGTTGAAAAACTTGGGTTTTTTGCCTTTTATTGTTATATTTTGGCCTGTTTTGTGTTAGTTTATCTCTTGAAATAAGCTTGAATTTATGCGATAATTACGGCTTAATTAAAGCTGCTTTTCAGCAATTATCTTGTTAATAGTCTTGATATAAGGGGCCCCAAACACAATAAAAGGCGTTGGGGAACCCGCCAAGAAGGGAGTCAAAAATGAAGCCGGAAATCATATCATCAACACTAAACAGAATGGTAAACCATAAGCACCTCAGGAAACTATTGGCAAGGAAAATCGATGATTACATCTATAAAAGTATGGTCAATGGTGATTCGGAAGATTTGCAGCATGTGCGGTTAAAAAGATACCAGTTTTTATCGGCAATGCTGCGTTGTGTGATTAAAAATATCAACAAGGGCTCCGTTTCAAAGGAAGTTATGAAAAAAATCATAGATGTATTTGTTCAAAATAGTCTTATTCGTGGAGACCAGAGTTACGACCAGGCCGTTGAAAAATTCAAAGAAAAATATGGTGAGCCGCCCCCGACTTTTATTGTGTTCTCTCCTACCCAAAAATGTAACTTAAAGTGCATCGGCTGTTATGCATCTTCAGCGGCAAATACCCCGGCCACGATACCTTATCCAATCGTAGATAGAGTAGTGGGTGAAGTCCACGACTCCTGGGGCAGCAGGTTTATGACTATCAGCGGCGGCGAACCTTTTATGTATAACAGCGAAGGTAAAACCCTCCTCGATATCTTTGAAAAGTACAATGATATGTTCTTCCATATGTATACCAACGGCACACTTATTAACGAGGAAGCTGCCGAACGTCTTGCAAAATCGGCAAATGTTACACCTGCAATTTCAGTCGAGGGATTTGAGAAAGAGACCGACCAGAGAAGAGGCGCCGGCACACACAAAAAAATCCTCAAGGCCTTTGAATGTTTGAGACAGGCC
>DAOVNI010000163.1 GCA_030630315.1 Phycisphaerae bacterium
GGCGGAGCTGCGAAAAAGGCGTAAGTTTATGTATGACAAGCAGTTATGTTGCTCGAATTTTCAGGGGTCGGCGGGAGAATGGCTTACTTCAAAGCCGTTAATGAGACATTAAGAGACCGCCTGCAGAAGGTTGGACGAAACACCTCGGCGAGCAGGGTGTTGTAAGGTCTTATGTATCAAACCGTTATAGGTGGATTTGCAGCGGGCCTTCGAGATTGTGCTGTCTCATTTAGAGTAAATGAGACGCTATAAGCTATCTGAGACGCTATAAGCTATCTGAGACACTTGAACGACAGGTTATCGGACTGTGATTTCGCTTGTTTTTTCACTCTCTTTGAGGAACCGATACAGGGTGGCCCGTGAAACGCCAAGCCTCAGTGCCGCTTCGATTTTATTGCCGCCGGTTTCTTCGAGTGTTCGCCGCACGGCCTCTGCATCAAGCTTGTGTTTCCGCTGTTTCTTTGGCAAGTCGTCTCTATGCACCTGCCTCTCAACGATATTCAACGGAAAATGTTCGGGTAGAAGGAGCGTATCTCTACATTTTACCAGCGCATATCGAAGAGCATTCTCAAGCTCTCGAACATTCCCGGGCCAGTCGTAATCCATCATAACATCGACAGCTTCTGATGATAGCCCGATATCCTCCCGCCCGACCTCTCTCAGAGCTTTTTTCAAAAGGCTCTCGGCCAGAAGGGGTATGTCGTTCCGTCGCTCACGCAGCGGCGGAAGATGGATGGGAATTACGCACAACCTGTAGAAAAGGTCTTCTCGAAATCTTCCCTCAGCAACTTCCTCCGTGAGATTTTTGTTCGTTGCACTGATAATCCGCACGTCAACTTGTATGTTCTCCTCTCCTCCAACACGCTGAAAAATCCCCTCCTGCAGGACCCGCAGAAGCTTGACCTGCATCGTACCGGGAATATCGCCGATTTCATCTAAAAAGATTGACCCGCCGTTTGCCAGTTCAAAACGACCCTTTCTGTCCTGAATAGCTCCCGTAAAAGCCCCTTTAACATGCCCGAACAGCTCACTTTCCAGCACCCCCTCAGGCAGCGCCCCGCAGTTGACAGGAACAAACGGTTTATCTGCGTTGGGGCCTTCGTTGTGAATCGCTGCGGCAACCAGCTCCTTGCCTGTACCGCTTTCGCCCTGAATCAGAACCGGCACATTGACCTCGGCAACCTCCCTGATAGTATCAAACAATTCCAGCATCTTCACATCCCGGCCCACAATCCCGGCAAAAGACTGTTCCGTCCTCAGCCGGTAACGCAATTGAGTAAGCTCGGTAATATCCACAAATGAAAACACCATACACAGTGATTCACCGGACTCACCTTTTTCTTTCACTATAAATGCCGAAAGTTGCAAATCAAACTTGCCGCCGTTCTTCCTTTGGCCGCGTACCTTCCCTACCCAGCTGCCGCCGCTGAATACCGTTTCCATTATCCACAAAGTCTTGGCGGTTTTGTGCCAGAACTCCTTAACAGCTCTTCCAGCAACGTCCTCCATACTTTCGTATTGCCACAGTTTAAGAAAGGAATTGTTTACATATGTCAGTTTTCCTTGCAGGTCCGTGATGGCGATGGGATTGATGGACGATTCGATAATACGGTTCTTTATCCACAGAGCCTCCTCATACTGCTTGCGCTCTATCGCATAACGCAGACACCGGCGCAGAGCGTCACGATTTATGTCCCCCTTTATCAGATAGTCCTGTGCACCGTGCTGTAAAGCGCTCATTGATAGCGCTTCATCCTTATGGCCTGTCAGAACAACGATTGGCGCGTGTGCCGCTTGCGCACGCATCTTGGCAAAAGTCTCCAATCCGGAACTATCCGGCAGACCCAAATCCAGCAGAACTACGTCAAAACGTCCCTTCTCAAGGAATTCTATTGCTTCTGAAAGCCGGCTTGCGCATTCAAGGGTGAACGGGCTGTCCGTCCAACCCGCCAGCATCCTCCGCGCCGACAGAATGTCCACCTTGTTGTCTTCGACCAATAAAACTTTAATCTTTTTCTCGGCCATTTCATTCATCAGCTTGTTTAGTCAATTCTTGCCCTTTTTAATCGCCCCGTGTTATTTGCTTGTTATTTTGCTCTCCTGGAGGAACCGGTACACCGTGGCCCGGGAAACTCCGAGTCTCTGTGCTGCCTCCACTTTATTACCCCCGGTTTCTTCGAGCGTTCGCCACACGCTCTCCGCATCGAGCTTGCGTTTTCGCTGTTTCCTTGGGTAGGGCCGGCTCGGCACGTATGTCTCAAGAATCTTTAAGGGTAAATATTCAGGCAGCAGTAGATTATCTCTGCATTTTATCAGCGCATATCGAAGAGCATTTTCAAGCTCTCGAACATTTCCAGGCCAGTCATAATCCATCATAACACCGACGGTTTCTGGTGATAGTACAACATCCCCTCGTCCGACCTCTCTCAAAGCTTTTTTCAAGAGGTGCTCGGCCAGCAGTGGGATATCGTTTCGCCGCTCACGCAGCGGCGGCAGATATACCGGAACCACGCACAACCTGTAGAAAAGGTCTTCACGAAATCTTCCTGCAGCAACTTCTTCTTCGAGATTTTTATTCGTTGCACTGATAACCCGCACATCGACTTTTATGCTCTCCTCTCCTCCAACACGCGTTAGAGTCCCCTCCTCCAGGACTCGCAGCAGCTTGACCTGCATCGCAGCAGGAATATCTCCGATTTCATCCAGAAAGATTGTTCCTCCATCTGCCAGCTCGAAACGCCCCTTTCTATCCTGAACAGCTCCGGTAAACGCCCCTTTAACATGCCCGAACAGCTCACTTTCCAGGATTCCCTCCGGCAGTGCTCCGCAGTTGACCGGGACGAAGGGCTTGGCTGTGCTGTGGCCTTCGTTATGAATAGCTGCGGCCACCAGCTCCTTGCCTGTACCGCTTTCGCCCTGAATTAGCACAGGGATATTGACCTCGGCAACCTCCCTGATGGTGTCAAAGAGTTCCAGCATCTTTGCGTCACGGCTCACAATCCCGGCAAACGACTGTTCCGTTTTCAGCCGACGACGCAGGTCGCTCAGCTCAGCAGTCTCCATTTGCAGCTTCTTTTTTGTTGCCCTGAGGATGTCTGTTTGGGATATAATCCCGCAAGGCCGTTTGTCCTCCGTAATAACCAGTCGGCGGATACCCATCTTCTCCATAATCCTGCTGCTGCTGAAGACCGAGTAATCGGGCGACACCGTCGCCACCGGAGAAGACATCACCTCCTCCATTTTAATCTGACCGGGGTCCTTTTGTAGGGCGACAACTCTTTCCAGAAGGTCTCTTTCCGTAACAACGCCCACCACCTCATCTCCCTCTAATACTACGATGCACGATATCTTGCGCCTGGTCATAACTTCCGCCGCTTCCACTATAGTCGCTTTGCTCTGGATTCCTGCCACGTCCCTGCTCATTATCTCCTCCACGTCCTTCCACCTGCCGTAGAATGTTACAACTCGAACCATGTCCGTTTGTGTTACAATCCCAACCAATCGTTTCTTCTCCAGGATTGGCAGTCGCTTGATGTGCTTGTCCTCCATAATTCTGATGGCATCAAACACAGACACGTTAGGGGCTATACTCTCTACCGGGGAAGACATTATTTCCCTCACCTTTATCCTGTCGAAATCCTTCTCCTTGGCCGCGACCCTTTTGAGAAAGTCTGTCTCGGTAAGGATACCTGTTACACTCCCATTGTCTGCAACGACGATGCACGAAACGCTGTTCTCAGACATAATCTTCGCCGCTGAAGCTATCGTTTCATCCGAGCAAATGGTAATCACGTCTTTGCTCATCACGTTCCCTACTGTCAGCGGGACCCACAGCGAGCCGGTCAAATTATCGAAAACATCCATTATCCTGCTCTTGGCTAAATTGCTAAACTGCTCTCTATTTTCCGTCAGTTTACCTGTTCTTACAGGCAGCGTTCTTCTTTTCAATCGGAAACCCGATAACAATATCGGCCAAAGTCAACTGCCACTTTTTTAGATAACTCCGCCAAACGAAAACCTTTCCGTCCGCAGCGATTATACAATGCCGTAGCAGGCCTTAATCCGTCCGGCCTTTAATACACTTGGTTCTTAACAATGAGAATACGTCCTTTTTCGGACCTAACAATCGCCCCAAAAAATGTTTAGCTCATTTGAATTTGTTATAAGGTTTTATCGAAAACAACTGAGCGAGATAACAACAGGTTCGGCGGGAGTTAAGTCTTGTTTTTATATTTATGGAGGGTTTGGTGCAGGAGATGTCCCATGATAATAATAATGACCAATAGAGCCATAAGGACCATTGTGGCGTATGAACTGTAGGGTGCTACCCGGTCATGGAACTGCCGCAGAAAAAAGGCCCAGCCAAAAATCGCTGCATAAGTCCCCACCAGTACAACGGTCATATTAAGCCAGGTTCGCAGGCCTAACATAAAACCAATCACACAGCCAACCACCGGACCGGTCATCCAGAAAGGAAACCATACGAAGACAAATAGCCCGACGATACCGTACCTTTGGATTTTGCCCTTGTGGACCTCGGCCGCATTGTGGATTCGCTCGAATGTGTTCTTGAGCAATTTGACCACTAATAGATGCCGCCAGCTGAACACAAAAAGGGGATAGAAAATAAGCACCAGGATTGTTTCAATTATCA
>DAOVNI010000230.1 GCA_030630315.1 Phycisphaerae bacterium
CAGGTGCGTCACGTTAAAGCTACCTGCGCGGGGCGGTTGAAAAGCGTTCCTGTTCAATTGTTTAAGAAAGTCAGCCAGGATGAGACAGTGGCTGTAATCGATACTGTGCTCGATAATGAACTCCTGCTGCAAGGTCAAATAAAGGCACAATTGGATACTGCCCGGGCGGAGGTAGAACACCTGATGGCCCAATTGGTCCCCACCCAGGAAAGTATGCTCGCCGAAGCAGCTAATCTGGAAACCAACAAGGTTGAAGCGCAGCGACGATACGCTGTAGATGTAGAGAACGCCAGAGTTCGCATTCTGGAGACAAAAGCGTTGCTTGCAAGTGACCGGATAACGTTGGAAGACCTGGCCGTGGAGGTAAAAATTGTCCAGGAGCTTCTGGCCGAGGAAGCTGTCGCACGTTATGAACTGGACAAAGCGCAAGTAGCGTACAACACATTAGCGAAAAAGATTGAAGAGAATGAGCGCCTGCTGGAGCAGAGCGAGCAGGATTTGAAACAAGCACAAGAGCGGTATGATGAATTTGCCCAACTCCAACTGCAGCACCCTTCAGTGGATAGTGCCCTTGAGCTTATACGCAAAGAAATAGCGGTCCGGGAGCGGCTGATGGATGAGCTGTGGGCACAACTTGAGGCGTTAGAGCTACGTCAAACGGTAGAGTTAAAAGCTCCGTTCGACGGCGTGGTCATCCCACTTTATGGCAGGGCAGGCGAGGCTGTTTTACGCAGGCCGGGTGAGTCTATTTTACGCAGGGAGGGTGAGGTTGTTTTAGCCGGCGAGCCGATACTTGCCATAGCAGAGGCCAGGCCCAGTGAAATAATCGCCTATGCCACCGAAGAACAAATAGACCAGGTTCAAGAAGGAATGGTGGTTACGCTTATCAACAAGACGGCGAACAAAGTTACGATTGTGGAGTCTCAAGTAGTGCGTGTCGGGCCGACTATGGAAAGAAAGCCGGAACGGTTGTGGCAAAATCCGAACATCCCTGAGTGGGGACTTCCCATATTGATAGAAATTCCCCCGGACCTGAAACTGGTCTCAGGTGAGTTAGTGGGAATAAGAAGATTGTAGCCGGATGAATCCGGCAATCCGCCATCTCGCGGCGGGATGACGGGTTTGACGGTCAGGGGAGGGATACCAAATATATGATTTGCAATTGTTTTACCAAAAAACTGGTGTATTCGATTATGTTCGGCCTCGCTGGCTTGTGTAGTTTGAGCGGGTGCGCTCGGCATGACTATAAAGCGGAAGCCGACGAAAAAGTTTATAAAATCATTGAACAGAAATGGCGGAAAGAATTCGGCAGCATGGTTAACTTCAAGATTAGCGATACCGAGCCATTGCCCAACGACATTCAAATCGAAAAAGCCATACCTGCCTCCGGCGTACTTACCCTCCCGCAAGCAGTAGCCCTGGCAACAGCACATAACCGCCTGTATCAATTAGAGAAAGAATTACTTTACACAACGGCTTTGGATTTGAGATTGACCCGGCATGAGTTTGAAACAAAGTTTTTCAGCGGTGGAAGGCAAGCGTACGGTAAAGAGGGTCCCGATGAAGGACTTGGCGGCGAAGCAGACTTCGGTTTTGAGCGGCTGCTCGCCGACGGAGCGAGAATCGGCACAAAAGTTGGTATCGCCTGGTTCAGTGTGCTCACGGGCGACGTTAGCGGCGGGCTGGCCTCCATCCTGAGCGCAACCGTGATACAACCTCTGCTTCGCGGAAGCAACCGTAAAGTCGTCCAGGAAAATCTCACCCAGGCCGAACGCAACACGCTCTACCAGGTGCGTTCGTTCAATCGGTTCCGCAAAACGTTCGTGGTTGGGGTCATCACTCAATACTATTGGGTCCTGCAGAACTTTGACGCAGTAGAAAATGCGCACCAATATTACAAGACTCTTGACGAGATGTATGGGCCGGTCGAGAAATTGGTCAATGCAGGACGTTTGCTCGGGCTGGAGCTGGACCGCATCCGCCAGGAGAAGCTCGAAGCCTGGGATATTTATGTTCAGGCACAAAAGGAATACAAGCAGGCACTGGATGAGTTCAAGTTTTGGCAGTTGAGTTTACCGGCAAATGTTGAATTCCAATTAGATGTTAATGAGCTTGAAGTTTTAAGGTCGGTGGTGCGGTCTATGCCCGAGTTTTCCGAGGCCGAGGCCATTGAAGTGGCATTGGTCGAGCGTCTTGACCTTGCTAACAGCGGCGACGCCATCGCTGATGCTGAGCGTAAGGTTCTTGTTGCCGCCGATGGTCTTCGTGGCGAATTAAACCTTTTCGTTGGTGTGGATGCTACCTCACTTTCAGACTCTTCAGAACTAGCAGGCGTAGGTGCTTTAGATGATGACTTTACCACCGACCGGGATCGTCTCAATCCAATGAGACGTTTGCGTGACAACAATCCGCTGAGAAATTTTCTTAACGAGGCTGAGATTGGTATCGATGTGGAGCTGCCGCTGGACAGAGTGCTTGAACAAAACATATATCGCAAAGCTTTAATAAACCTGAGCCAGCGTCAGCGCGAGTATGAGGAAATGTCCGATTGGGTAACATTGGAAGTGCGCCAGGCCTACCGGGACCTGACGGAAGCAGCCGAACGCTACCGTGTCCAGTCAGAAGGCGTCGCATTGGCGCAGAAACGCCTTAAGAATACCTCCCTGCTGCTTCAGTACGGCCGAGCAAGCAGTCGCCGTGTCCTCAACGCCCAGGGTGCCTTATTTGACGCTCAGAATGCCGCTGCGGAAGCCCTGGTAAATTATGCTATCGCGACATTAAACTTCTATTGTGCTACCGGAGTGCTTCAGGTGCGCCCGGACGGAATGTGGGAGAAAGAAAGTGCACAAGAGAACAAGACTAAAGACCAAAGACCACAGACCAAAGACCACAGCCCAACAGCTAAAGTCTTGCTTCCTGAGTCTTGAGTCCTGTGTCCTGCTGTTGATGTGTAGCGCCATCGGCCGTGCTTATAACGTCCCGCCTGAAGAAGCTCTCGTTTATCGTGGAACCAGTGACGCTTCTGCTGCGGTCGCGGTGAGTGAAAAGATGTTCATCGTGGCCGACGATGAGAATAATGTATTGAGGGTTTACAAAACCAATACATCCGGCCTTCCTGTTTTCTCTTATGACCTGACACAGTTTCTTGGCATTGAGCCGGAACACCCGGAGGCCGATATTGAGGGCGCAGCGATGATTGGAGACCGCATCTATTGGATTACTTCGCACGGTAGAAACAAGGACGGGAAAATGCGGCCGAACCGGTACCGTTTTTTTGCCACCTCGATTAAAGTCCAGAATGACAACGTTTCTATCCGTCCCGTAGGTGTCCCCTGCCGAACCCTCATCCACAGTCTGATTAAAAGCGCCGGCAGCATCCGGTTGGAATTAGAGAGGGCGACTCGATTTGATGCAGCGAACCTTATAAAACAGCAGCGCAAAAACCTTGCGCCCAAAAAAGAGGGCCTTAATATTGAAGGGCTTTGTGCTTCACCTGACGGCAGGACAATCTACATTGGATTCAGGAATCCTCGCCCTTACTCAAAAGCAATTGTCGTTC
>DAOVNI010000261.1 GCA_030630315.1 Phycisphaerae bacterium
GAGGCGAGATTTAAGCCGTTCCAGGCCGAGGCGCTGGAGATTCTTATCGCCTGGGGTGAAAAACGAAGCGAGGCGATGGAGTTAATTGAGCTGGCCTGTGAGAAACACCCTGATATAAATTCGGCCGAGGCGCTTGTGCCTTTAGTGTACAGGTTAAAGCAGGGAGTAGAAGTCTAAAAGCGTAAAAGTCAAAGCGAAAAATGTAAAACCATAGTGCAAAACTTAAAATTAAACAGGTTTTGTTTTAAATTTTGAATTATAGTTTTTAGCTTTTAGCTTTAAGTTTTTAGTTTCTATACTATGGCGATAGGCAGAATCATAAGCAGACGGTCACTAAACGAGCAGGAGGAAATTTTTAACGTTTCTCTTCGGCCGAAGCGTCTGGACGAATGCGTAGGGCAGTGCAACGTCAGGGAAAAGCTTGCAATTGCCATAACTGCGGCGAAGCAGAGGGGTGAGCCGTTGGAGCACATTTTGTTTTACGGCCCGCCCGGTCTTGGCAAAACAACGCTGGCCAATGTTGTGGCAAACGAGATGGAGGCAAGAATACGGTGCTCATCGGGGCCGGCTATGGTAAAGCAGGGCGACGTGATGGGCCTTTTGAGCAATATAAATACCGGCGATGTACTTTTTATTGATGAGGTTCACCGGCTCAGTACGCCGGTCGAAGAGTTTATTTATCCGGCGATGGAAGAATTCAAGGTTGACTTTACCGTTGACAGCGGCCTGCACGCAAAGACGATAAATTTCCCGCTGAAGCGTTTTACTTTGGTTGGTGCGACGACACGGGCGGGCCTCTTGAGCGCTCCACTTCGCAGCCGGTTCGGGATGCTGTATCATCTGAACTTTTACAGCAGCGAAGAGCTGACGGCGATTCTGGTCAGGTCGGCAGAGCTGTTGGGCTTGCAGTGTGAGGATGGGACGCTGGAATTGATTGCGAGTCGGTCCCGCGGCACGCCGCGAGTTGCGAATCGGTTGTTAAAGCGAGTGCGGGACTACGCACAGGTAAAAGGCACAGGGGGGCTTAGTACTGATATTGTTGAAAATGCTCTTAAGATGGAGCAGATTGATTCGTTGGGGCTGGATGAATTAGACAGAGCTGTTCTGCGCGCGTTGGTAAACGTCTATGATGGGGGGCCGGCCGGTATTGATGCAATTGCAGCGACACTCGGCGAAGAAAGGGACACGCTTGAAGATGTAGTTGAGCCGTATCTCTTGCAAATAGGTTTTTTGCGTCGAACCAAGCGGGGCAGAGAGGTTACCCAGGCAGCCTGCCGGCATTTGGGGTTCAAGTTCCATAAAAAGAAACGTGACTCCGAGCAGTCCGAGCTATTTGAGCAAGGCGGGCAGTAAACTCATAAGGCGTGAATAAGTACGCCGACGACAAGGACGGAGCTTTATAAGAACTATGGAAGATGAAATCTGCGAAAACTGCGGCGGAATCATAGGTATTCTTGACCAGGCCTTTGTATATCAAGGCCGTGTTGTTTGCGAGAAATGCGACAAAAAGCTGCGCGCCCCGTTAGAAGTCCGGACCGAAGCTGCGCCAGTCCGACCCGGCGACTCACTTCTAACGGGGGGCGCAGAACCCCAAAAACCTGAAGAATTACCGGAATTCCCAGAACTCCAGGCCGGCCCGGTTAAAATCGAGCAGGCCCTTGACATATCCAAACCACCGACTCCGAAATCTTTACCTCATAAGCGCAAACGCTTAAGAATAACAAGGTCAATGCTCCTCTGGCTTTTACTTGCCGGCTGGAGTTTGTTGTGCCTGTTCTTAATCTTTTATGTACCTGTGCGTTACGAGTCCGAATTAAAAGGCACTGCCTTCGGCGTTGAATGTCTGATAGTATCTTTTATGGTTCTCTGGTTTCTGGGAGCTTTGGTGTTGTTTATAGCAACTACCTTTACTCAAAGGGACGAGAAATTAAAGCCAGGCTAAGAAGCTAAAACTTTCTGGTTCCTAAAATATGCTTTGCCATTTTGGGCACCTTTCAACTTCCAATTTTCGAGATGACGTTAGGAAACACACATCCGCCAAAACACTGCAGTTGTCGATGTCCGGCTCTCGCATTTCATCCCAGATTCTGTATAGTAAACGATTGACAGCCGTGGTAAGAGCCCTATAATACGAAATAATCGGTATTTTACACAAGTATACAGGTACCTAATTATTGTGATAACAAAAGAAGAAATCCTCAAATCGCTTGCTAAAGACAAACCAGAGCTGCAGAGACAGTTTAAGGTCAGCAGGCTGGCGCTATTCGGGTCGTATGCCAGAGGCGAACAGAGGCCGGACAGTGATGTGGATATCCTTGTCGAGGTCGACCCCTCTATAGGCCTGGAGTTTGTAACCCTCGCAGAAAGATTCGAGAAACTGCTTGGGACATCTGTTGACCTGGTGTCGATACGAGCTGTTACTGCCAAAGCGATGAAATTCATCGAGCCGGAACTGATTTATGTCTAAAAGACCCGTTGATTTATTGCTGGACGATATTTGTGAAGCGCTCGACAGAATCGAGCAATATATAAGCGGTATGTCGTTTGATGTTTTTTCAAAGGACCGCAAGTCCGTAGATGCGGTAGTTAGGAACCTTGAGATTATAGGAGAAGCTTCGAATCGACTGCCGGCTGACTTCAAAGATAGTCACCCGCAGATACAGTGGCACAAAGTCGTAGGGCTGCGGCACCGGATAGTCCATGAATATTTCGGTATAGACCTTCAGATTGTCTGGCAAATCCTGCAAAAAGATTTGCCTTCTTTGCGGCAGGCCATATCACAAATTCGCGGTTAGGAATTCAAGGGGTGGTGGTGGCCTTCCTTTATGAGACATTCAAGCTTTGTTCCCTGCACAAAGAATCACGAGCCACGAGTTATGTGTTTTGCCATTTTGGGCGGGCGGTGGAGAAGCTCGGTGAAGTGGTAAATTAAAACCTTCTCAATTTCATTCAACGTTTTTTCATCCGAATCGGCAATCATTTTCAAATTTGTCAGACAATTGGC
>DAOVNI010000300.1 GCA_030630315.1 Phycisphaerae bacterium
AGGCCAGACCTTTTCACCGCTGTCCTCTGCCGCTCTTCGCAATTGTTTTATCAGTCTCTCATCGTTGCCCATCAGACCGGCCATATAGATGCCAAGCGCAACCTTGCACGAACCGGTCAACGTCGCTATATCAATGATGACATCGCAGTTTTGCTTGACGGCGTAGTGAAGCCCGTCGCACAGTATCATCCTTCCTTCGGCGTCGGTATTCTGGACCTCAACGGTTTTGCCGCTAAAAGTTGTAATAATGTCACCGGGCCGATAGCTTGTCCCGCTCGGCAAATTCTCCGCCGACGGAATTATCCCGTAAACATTGACCGGCAGTCCCAATTCCGCCACCGCTTTCATCGTCCCCAACACCGCTATACCGCCGGTCTTATCCAGTTTCATCTGCTCCATATTGGCTGCCGGCTTAATGCTTATCCCGCCGGAATCGAATGTTATCGCCTTGCCAACCAGGCCAACCGTAGGCAGTCTGCTTGCGGCTTTACTCGCGGGACTGTACTTCAAAACAATAAATCTCGGCTTATTTTGTGAGCCGGAACCCACCGCAAGCACACCACCCATACCCTTTGCAGCCAACTGCTTTTCATCAAAAACCGTACAGCTCAATCTCTCACAACCACGAGCCAGCTCTTTTGCAGCAGCCGCCAGTTTGACCGGATTCATTACGTTGGCCGGCCGATTCGTCAACGTCCGGGCGTAACTTTGCGCCTTGCCGATAACAGCCCCCCTTGCAGCTCCCTTGTTTAACTTCCTTGTTTTCGCCGAATCGGAATCAATCACCTCAACGCTGAGCGAACCCAATCGCCCGTCTTCGCTTTCAGTAACGAACTCATCATAGCGATAGCTGCCGAAATATGCCCCTTCCCCCATAGCCCTGCCCATCGCAGACAGATCAAACCGCCCCCCAAACGCTTTGTGCAGCGCCAGACTGATGGCTTCTACTTTCATTGCTACCGCTTTATTCGCCACGTTAGCCGCCGCCTTGCGAATGGTATCAAGCGTTGCCTTTTTCTTTTCACCCAAACCGGCCAGCAGAACCCGCTTGGCGCCTATCTTGCCGTTGCCGTAAACAATTGCGCTCGTCCCCTCTTTTCCCTTGAAATCGCCCAATTTAATCAATCGCTCAATCGCACCGTCAAGCTTGCTGTTAAGCTCTCCACTCAGCTTGTCTAATACTTTGGCGTCGCTGAATTGCCCTACCGCAAGCAGCTCTGTTTCGCATTTGCTAAAATCAACCTTCCGCGTTTTCAGTTCGACATCAATAATCTCTTTCATTCTTTCCAGCCCTTTTTACTTTTTTATTTTTAATTATTTCTCTGCGTTCTCTCCGTAAGGAGTCCCAAGGACCGCGTTCTCTGCGGTTAATTTTTACCTTCTCTCTTTTTCACCCGGTGCCGCAGATAACTTTCGATAAATCCATCGAGTTCTCCGTCCAGCACCGCCGCCACATTACCCGTTTGAAACTTGGTTCGATGGTCCTTAACCATCTGATAAGGCTGCATTACATAGCTGCGTATCTGGTTTCCCCAGGCGATTTCGCCCTTGTCGCCGTACAGTTTTGCGACTTCAGCATCGCGCTTCTGCTGCTCGCGCATATAGAGTCTTGCCTTGAGTACCTTCATCGCCTCTGCCCTATTTTTATGCTGGCTCCTTTCGTTCTGGCACTGCACCACAATACCGGTCGGCTCGTGTGTAATCCGCACCGCCGAGCTGGTCTTATTCACGTGCTGTCCCCCAGCCCCACTCGACCGGTAAAAATCAATCCTGAGGTCTTCTTCGTTTATCTCAATATCGATATCATCATCAAATTCCGGAACGCAGTCCACCGCCGCAAAACTCGTATGCCGCCGTTTCTGTGAATCGAATGGGCTTATCCTGACCAGCCGATGCACCCCCGTCTCGCACGAAAGCTTGCCGTAGGCAAAAGGCCCGCTGACCCGCAGCGTTACCGACCGCACGCCCACCTCTTCTCCAGGCGTAATATCAAGTTCCTGGAATTTGTATTTTTTCGTCTCAAAATAACGCGTGTACATCCTCAGCAGCATATTTGCCCAGTCGCAGCTCTCCGTCCCACCGGCCCCTGCGTGAATACTGAAAAAGCAATTCTTCATATCGTTGGGCCTGCACAACAGTCCTGCCAATTCGATTTGCTCGCATTGTTTTACCAGCTCGGCCAAATCATCTTCTAATTGTGCCAATTCTTCTTTATCTAACTCAGCCGCCGCCATCTCGAAAAGCTCCGCCAGATCATCGGCCTCGCACTGAAGCTCTTCCATCGGCTCAATCACTGATTTAAGCCCGCTTAATTGAGAAACTGCTCGTTGTGCTGTATTGGGATTGTCCCAGAAACTCGCCCCGGACATCTTCTTTTCGAGCTTTTTGAACTGAGATTTTTTATTGGACAGGTCAAAGCCAGTCCCGGATTTTATCAACCCGGGCCAACAACTTCGATATCGCTGCTCTTAATTCC
>DAOVNI010000136.1 GCA_030630315.1 Phycisphaerae bacterium
CTTTTCATTGCCGTTTTCGTCAAGGAATTTAGCTCCGAGTTTTTCGGTGTATTTTGTTCCGAGTTTGAAGACCTGGCCGACTTCGATACCTTTTCGAAACAGCAGCTTTTTGCCATCATACGTATCACCTTCAACGGCGTAGCGAATGTCGGCAACGGTAATATTTTCGCCTTCGAGCGGGAAATCCCGTCCGGGCACAACGTTCTTGACGTGATAATCGGTCTTGTTGGCGCCGGTAACGCCGACCGCCATTGCTGCAACGGCGTGGTCGATAATCATTTTTGAGACTTTATCGGCTATCCCGACAGGTCCGGCAAAGCCGACTTGTGCGCCGGTAACTTTTTCTATCGTGGATTCATCCGCCAACTCTATGTGTTTTCCGCCGACAGCCGACCTCAACTTCTCTTCATTAACATCATGGTCGCCACGAATAATCACAGCTACCGTCTTGTCCTTGGTTGAATAAATCAACGTCTTTACCATTTGTTCGGGTTTCGTCTTTAGAAACTTGCAGACTGCCTCGATGGAGCCGATATTCGGTGTGTGGACTTCCTGCATCGGCGGAATCTCGGCGCTGGTCTTTTCTTTCGGCAGTGGGTCAACGGCGGCCCTTTCGAGGTTTGCCGCATAGGAGCCGTCTTCGGTATAAATGATTGTATCTTCGCCGGACTCACAGGGGATGGTGAACTGGTGCGAGCCGGAGCCGCCCATCTCGCCTGACTCGGCCTCGACGATGACATAGTCGAGACCGCAGCGTTTGAAAATCCGGCAGTATGCATCGTACATTAATTTATATGATTCATCGAGGCCTACCGGGTCGGCATCGAAGCTGTAGGCATCCTTCATTATGAATTCGCGGGACCTTATTACACCGAACCTCGGGCGGAACTCATCGCGGAATTTGGGGCTTATTTGATAGAGGTTGATGGGGAGCTGTTTGTAAGAATTTATCTCGCTCGCAGCCAGGTAGGTAACAACTTCTTCGGCGGTAGGCTCAAGCACACTTTCTCTGCCGTGACGGTCAGTGAAGCGGAACAATGTCGGGCCGTAGTCGGTGCTGCGGCCGGTCTTGTCCCAGAGCTCAGCAGGCTGCATACAAGGTACAAGAATCTCCTGTGCGCCGGCTTTGTCCATTTCCTCACGGACGATTGCGATGACCTTGAGCAGGCTGCGCCAGCCGAGCGGCAGATAAGTGTACGTCCCGCTGGCGACTCTGCGGCACAAGGCCGCCCGAATCATCAATTTGTGACTAACTGTCTCTGCATCGGCGGGGACTTCCTTGACCGTTGGTATAAACATTCGGCTGTATCTCATATTTCGTGCCTCGTATTCCGTATATCGTATTTCGTAGCACGTTTATAGCCCAAAATACGGAGGGTTGCAAGCGCCGTTAGAAATTTCCCCTTTTTGTCCCGTTAGAGACTTCTTCCTTTGGTTCTCTAACGGGGTTTACATTATTCACTATAGAATTTCTAACAGGGCTTGCATAAAGGCAGATTAGGCAATATGATTTCGGGAAAGATATATGATTAACCGCGGAGGACGCGGTCCTTGGGACTCCGCCGTAAGGCGTCCCCGAGTGGACTTACGGAGAGAACGCAGAGAATAATCAATAATCAATTTTATGGAGCGGACAATGGCGCATAAATTCATTAACGAAGTCGGGCCGGGAGAGACAATCGATGATGTTTATATGGTAGCAGACCCGATTTTACGAAGCACAACGCGAGGCGATTTGTATATAGCAATGTTCCTTTCAGACAAGACCGGGCAAATGAACGGGCGAATGTGGCAGGCAACGGAAACGGTTTATAAAGCGCTGCCGAAGCCGGGCTTTGTCCATATACAGGGAAGAAGCGAGCTTTATCAAAACAAGCTGCAAATCATTATAAATAACGTTAACGTCGTTGATGCAAAGGACGTTTGCATTGAGGATTTTTTGGCGCGAACGGACAAGGACACCGACCAGATGTTCGAGGAGGTAAAAAAGATTGTAGGCCGAATAAAAAATCCGCAGTTAAAGGCGCTGGTCGGAGAATTCCTGACTGATGCCGGGCTGATGGAGAAATTCCGCAATGCACCAGGCGGGGTGAAATTGCATCATAATTATCTCGGCGGCCTGCTGGAGCATACCCATAATATACTGCGAGTGGCTGTTGCGATTTTGCCATTATATCCAAGAGTGCAGCCGGATTTGGTCCTTGCCGGGATTTTTCTTCACGATATCGGCAAGACCGAAGAGCTGTCGTACGATATGGCCTTCTCATATACGGATTCAGGCCAATTGATAGGACATGTCGTGCAAAGTTTCCTTATGGTAAATGAAAAAGTTGCTGCGCTGAAGGCCAAGGGAACACAGATTGACCAAACAGTCCTTGACTCTCTCGGGCACATTATTCTGTCTCACCATGGTCAATACGACTTCGGTTCGCCGAAGCTGCCAGCGATGGCTGAGGCCTTTATGGTCTATTATATTGACGATTTGGACGCCAAGGTAAGCCAGGTAACGGCGGCGATTGACAGCGAGGTAAGCGATTCGAATTGGACCGCCTGGAAAAACGCTTTGCAGACCCGGCTTTACAGAAAACGCATCGAATAGAAACGGTGCCGCGAATTAAAGGTGCTGTGCAAAAGCATTGGAAAACCGGTAGGTAAACCATCCGGCCAAGAAGGACGTTCGAGTGGGAGAGGTTTGTCTTAGTTCTGTTTATTATGAAACGACTACGTATTATTCTGTTCCTGCTCAGTATCGCGATATTAGCTTTTGCCCTTCGAGCACACCTCCAGCGGTATGTTGTGCCAGGAATCCAAACCGTACAAGGCAGAAAAACGGTACAGAAGTGTCTTGAGCAGTATGGGCCAGCGGTTCGGGAAAGACTACTTCCATATTTCGAGGCGGCAAAGATACCTTATCCTCCCCAGGAAGTTGTTTTTGTTGGCCTTAAGTACGAGAAAAAGCTTGAAGTTTGGGCTTGTAGCAGAGAGGGCCGATTCAAATTGATTCGAACGTATCCAATCCTCGCTGCCAGCGGTCGGCCTGGGCCAAAGCTCAAGGAAGGTGACCGCCAGGTTCCGGAGGGCCTTTATCGAATTGAGTCCCTCAATCCTAATAGTATGTTCCATCTTTCACTCAGATTGAACTATCCCAACGAGTTCGACCGCAGGCAGGCAAGCCGGGAGAGCCGGACAAACCTCGGCGGCGATATCATGATTCACGGAGCTAATGCTTCTATTGGGTGCCTTGCTATGGGAGATGGGGCTGCTGAAGACCTGTTTATACTCGCCGCTGAAACTGGTATTGACAAGATTTCCGTGGTCCTGAGCCCTGTCGACTTTCGGAAGAGGGTCTGCCCTGAAGTAACGCATCCATTACCCGAATGGACAGATGTTCTCTATGAGCAAATCAAACAGGAACTATCGAAACTAAAGATTCAATGAAGCTTAATAAAAAAATACGGCGGCGATTGAGAACGAGCTGAGCGATTCGAATTGGACTGCCTGGAAAAGCGCTTTGCAAACCCGGCTTTATAGAAAGCGTATCGAATAAGTAACTCTTAATTCGTCAGGTTTAAAGGAAAGGGATTGCCATGAAAAAATTTGTTTTGCTGGTATCACTTTTATTTGTCTTGGGTTGCTCTACAAACGGCCTTATTGAGGACTTATATACAAGAGGTGCTAAGCCGTCTTCAACAGACCATCTTGTTTTTATTGGTTCAGAGGCAGATTTTGGATGGGATACTCAGGTTGTTATCACGGACAGGAAGGTGATTGATGAGGTATGGCATTCCATCTTAAATTCCAAACCTTATGCACGGTTTTCCGCTTGTGGAGTGCGAACAATCGAGTTTTATTCAATACAAGACTCAAATACCCCTCTCGCCACTTTAAGAGTATATAGTGGTGGTATTGACCATGGTGACCCTGCGTGTGTTGAGGGTGCGGGTCCTTTTCCCTGGGACAGCTCCAAAGGCGGTAGGGTCGGTCTGTACGAATGTGAAGGATTGCATCTACTTGTACTGAAATATCTCAAAGAAGGATACGAACGGCGACACAAGCAGGAAAGAAACTAACCAATCCCTGCTCGTGCCGAGGTAAAGCTATGAAATCAGCCTGGCCGGGCCACCACCCCGAAGGAATTGGCCCGGCCGGGGCGTTCTTCATAATTCAACTCTGCCGTGCACGGCTTTATCCGCCGTCCTGTTGATAGCTATCGACCGTCCTGAAGCAAATTAGTTATGTTTTTATCGGAAGTGTGACAACAGTATGTCACACCTTGTGAAAAAATCTGCAAATCAAGCGGGAATGTTGCGATTCTCGTATTTCGTTCAACGAACAACGAGCAACGAAATATGGGATTAGATGCTCTGTGTAGGGTTTCGTTTGAGGACGATGCCGGAAAATCGCCAGATTTTCTCGAACTGCTCATAGGACATCAAAGTTCTGCCGAGAACGGGGTCGGCGATAGTAACCATCCGGTCCGAGACTTCAAGGACAGCGACGCAGTGGTCCAACAGAAATGCGTCCCTTACCACAGCTAACGTAATGCCTGCATTTCTGAGCTGAGCAATCGAGTCGAAGCGACGGTACTGACATTTCAGGCCGTCGGCGCCATAGCGATTCTTGAGCGCTGTGTAAAGACAGCGGGGAAGAGTGCCGGCGACAGGGCTTGAGTGGGAAAGTACAGCTATTTCTCCCTCGCTGGCGGACAGGCCCAATTTTCCAAGAGCCGTTACCGCCGCGGCAGGGCCGCAGGTATAAGCTGTGGTCTGGTAGCAGATGCCGTTGGAATTAACAATTGTTTTAAGATTCGAGAGCTCGTTCTTGATTAAAGCCGGCACAAGAAAAGGCAAAACCGAAAACCACCCTACAACCACAGCCATCAAGACGCCGATTATGAGCTTCTCGCATTTGCGAGGCAGACGGGACAGCGGCGTGGTCAAGCCCATTGTAGCGGCCAGAGCTAAAATGATGAATCTTACCCGTCCTGCTGTAATCCACGAAAACGGCGGCACAAAGACCAGCGCATTATTGTACCTGGCCAGTACCAGCATCGCGATGAGCAGAGAGGGGAGAAAATAGCCCAGCGTCCAGTAGGGCTTTCGAAGACCTGAAAACACCCTGCCAAGAAAAATGCCTAACAGGGCTATCTGTA
>DAOVNI010000181.1 GCA_030630315.1 Phycisphaerae bacterium
AACTACTACCAAGTTATATTCTCGATATCAGCGATAATCTTTTTCGCAACTATAGTCTTACCGGCTTTGCGCAATCTAAGCCACTTCCCGCCACCGGTTTTTATTTCAACGGCGGCTTTGTCTGAACCTATTGCGGCGGGGCTGTTGACGACTATCATATCAAGGTTCTTTTCCTTTAATTTCTTTTCGGCTCGCGCTCTTATGTTTTTATCTTCCAAAGCAAAACCAACAACAACTTGATTTTTCCCTTTATGCTTCCCTGCCCATTTTAGAATGTCAACTGTGGGTTTTAATTTGATAGTCAAAGATTTGTCCGTTTTTTTGATTTTGGTTTTAGCCGGCCGGGCAACAGTATAATCTGCCACCGCTGCAGCCATAATCAGACAACCACAGCGAGAGAAATGCTTTCGCACCGCCTCGAACATCTGGGCGGCCGTTTCAACTTTGATAATTTTAGCTCCGCTCAGCACCCGCTGAGTTGTTGGCACGGTTATGAGTGTCACTTTATGCCCGGCTTTAAGTGCTGCACGGGCAAGTGCGTAACCCATCTTGCCGCTGCTTGCGTTGGAAATAAAGCGGACAAGGTCAATGTATTCCCGAGTGCCGCCTCCTGTGATTAAAAAATGCATATTGCTTTTTCTTCACCGCAGAGTTCATCCGTCATAGGCAGACCGAGTTCTTATTTTAATTTGTTTCTCTGCGTTCTCCGCGTTCTCTGCGGTTAATCTTTTTTGCTGCGTTTAATTCCCGAAGCCATTTTTTCAATCGCCTCTAAAATATCCTTCAGCTCCGACATTCTGCCGATGCCTTCCGTGCCGCAGGCAAGCCGACCCTTCACAGGACCTATTAGCCCAAAGCCCATCTCTTTTACCCTCTTGACATTGTGCTGCACCGCCGGGTTTGTCCACATATTATTGTTCATCGCAGGAGCCAAAAGTGTCGGCTTGGCCCAGCAGACACAAAGCATTGTACTGAGCAAATCATCGCAGATGCCGTTTGCAATCTTACCTATAATATTGGCAGTTGCAGGTGCCACCACAACAATATCAGCCCAATCAACCAGAGCTATATGGCCGATTTTATATTCTTCAGACGTCTCCCACAAGCTGGTGAAAACCGCTGAGCGGGTAACGCCTTCGAAGCTTCTCGGGGCAACGAGCCGGCAGGCGCTTTCCGTCATCACCGTATTTACCCCCGCACCAGCAGAACTCAGCTTACTGGCCAAATCAACCGCCTTGTATACAGCGATTCCCCCGCTGACACCCAACAAAATATTTAGATTCTCCAGCATCTCCTATTTCGTGGTTCGTGGTTCGCGTCCCCAATAAATCCAAAACTCGAATATTAAAATTCGGCAGTTCCTTTGAATTTTATATCCTGGTCATCCGCATTTGCTTCCACCGCAAGGTGTCCTGCGGAGGACTCCGGATTTCGAAATTCGCGCTTCTATTCACATTTCACGCCTTTTATTTTTTCTCCCTGTTCTCCGCAGTTAATCCATCATCGACAGCAATCTTGTCTTGCAGAATCTCCTGAACAACAATTTCCAGCATTGTTTTGCCGCTGCTGTCCTCAATCAAGGGCCGAGAACCCTGCACCAACTCGTCCAGTCGTTTTTGAATCAGTGCCGTCAATTTGAATCTGCCGCCAACTTTATTGATTAGGTCCGTGCTCTTGAGCTCCTCTATCATTATTTTCCTCCGCTCTGCTGGATAATTTGTACCACCTCGCTTACTGCCTGCTGCAAATCGTCGTTTATAACCATATGTTCATAATATTGCCAGGCAGCCGCTATTTCAGTGCCTGCTTCGTCCAGTCTTTTCTGCGCTGCTTCAATGTCTTCTCTGCCTCTAAGCTTCATACGCTCTGCCAATTCCTTCTGGCTCGGCGCAAGAATAAAAATCATTACCACATCTCGATATATCCTCTTTGCCTGTTTGGCACCTTGAACGTCGATTTCCAAAATAACGCTTTTTCCGGCCTGTAGCGCCTCATCAACCTTGTCCTTCGGCGTCCCGTATAGATGACCGAACACCTCGGCATATTCCAGCAGCAAGCCCTTATCGATCCGTTCTTGAAACTCCCTCTCCGATATAAACCAATAATCCTGGCCATCAATTTCGGCTTCGCTCCTCGGCCGGGTAGTAACCGAGACGCTAAAATAAACATTCTTCAGCCGCTTAACCGCCTCTTTGCAGATAGTGCTCTTGCCAACTCCGGACGGACCGCTCACTATCACCATTTTACCTTTTCTCCTCTTTGTCTCGTTCATTGGGCAAATCTCAGGGTTCCCTTTTCGCAATACCTCGCACCTGTGCCTGCGCAACCGCAGGTGCAGGCAAAATAAGGGCTCTCACTCTATATTCTGAACTTGTTCTTTAATTCGGTCTATCCGGCACTTTATATCGACCACGCAGCGGATAACCTCGATATCAGAAGCCTTGCTGGCTATGGTATTCGCTTCTCTGAGCATCTCCTGGCTGATAAAGTCTAACCTCCGCCCAGCCGGCCCACTCACCGAATCTCGCCCTTGACAGCTCTGCAGCAACATCTCCAGATGCGAATCCAATCGAGCAATCTCCTCAGATATATCCGACCTGTCGGCAAAAATCGCCACTTCCCTGGCAAGCGTTTCTTCATCCAATCTCAG
Organism: Phycisphaerae bacterium; assembly: GCA_030630315.1. Classification (GTDB taxonomy): domain Bacteria; phylum Planctomycetota; class Phycisphaerae; order Sedimentisphaerales; family Anaerobacaceae; genus JAUVYQ01. The sequence goes on from DAOVNI010000181.1 coordinate 2,651, forward strand.
TTCCGCGTTAGCGAGCAGTTCATTGACTCGCTTCTTCAGTCTCTTTTCATATCCCTGCACAACAGCCGAACTACGAGCACGTATTCGCTCAAGTTCCTGCTCTATCGCTCTGCAGTGCTTCTTCAAATCATTTTTGAGAGCAGTTCCTTCGTCAGCCCGCATTTGTTTGAGCTTCTCTATCGCCTCTGTCGTGATACTTAAAACCATTTCTTTGACTTGCCCTGCTGCTTCTTCATCCGGCGATGTCGGCCGAATAATTCCGGGCAAGTTAAGCAAGCCGCCAACATCAATCGGGCATTTCATATCGGCCGAAGAGGCAATCCGGCTCAATCTTTCCATATATGCCTGCAATGCCGTCTCGTCTATATCAAAAAGCATATTCGCCGATATGTTTTTGAGCCGAAGCACGTAATTTACCGTCCCGCGTGACAAATTTCTTCGCAGAAGCTTTCCAATATCGTCTTCCAGAAACGCCATCGAGTCCGGCAATCTTATACTGGCCTTGAAATAACGGTTGTTAACCGTCCTAATTTCCACCTCATAGGTTACGCCATTGAGCTGGCCCCCCGCCTCTCCGTATCCGGTCATACTACTTATCATAGCCACCACACTTTCAAGCTAAACTCACCCACGCACGCAGCAATTTTATCTGAGCTTGTGAAAATTTCCCCTTAGCCACCGAGTAAATTCGCATCACCAGAATTTTGCCATTACCACCGCAAGAGTCAGAAATATACCCACCAGCACTATTGTAACCCACGTCAGGAAGTCACCGGTTTTAGAACCCAAAATCCCGCTTGCCATACCTCCGCCAAATGCTGCACTTAAACCGCCTCCTCTACCCTTCTGAATCAAAATGATTAGAATCAGTGCTAAGGCGCAAATAAACCAGACACCGACAACGACCTTCATCAAAAAACCTACTGCCAACAATGGATAAACTGTCATATTCGTTCCCCAAAAAACCTTTTCAATTTTCCAATAACTACGCCGCTGCTTGAATTATCGCTATGAAATCTTCTGCATTCAAACTTGCCCCACCGACCAGCAGGCCGTCTACATCCTGCTGAGCCATCAATTCCCCTGCGTTGCCCGGTTTTGCCGAGCCGCCGTAGAGAATCCGAATTTCCTCAGCCAGTTGGGCATCATACAGCTCAGCAAGCAGCTTGCGTACAAAACCGTGCGTCTCCTGGGCCTGCTGCGACGTTGCCGTCAGGCCTGTCCCAATAGCCCAGACCGGCTCATAAGCTATGGTTACCGCTGAGACCTTTTCCACACTTAAGCCGGCCAGACCATTCTTTATCTGACGAGTTACTACCTCGTTTGTCTGGGAAGCCTCACGCTCGGCAAGCAGCTCACCCACACATAATATCGGCAAAAGTCCACCACCAATAGCAGCAGCAACCTTTTTATTTATCAACTCGTCAGTCTCACCTATCACGTGCCGGCGCTCCGAATGGCCGCATAAAACATAACTGCACCCAATATCTTTTAGCATCGACGCACTTATCTCACCGGTAAAAGCGCCTTGACTCTCTATGTAAAGATCCTGGGCGCCAACAGCAATACTCGATGCGCTGAGCGTCTTGGCCACAGCTTGCAGATAAACAAAAGGCGGACAGACCGCTACGCTAACACTCTGGCCCGCTGTCTCCAAAGAACC
>DAOVNI010000013.1 GCA_030630315.1 Phycisphaerae bacterium
AACCCCACACACGACGGAGGTAAGCTGATAGATGAGTTTATCGACGGTTATTACGGCGCGGCCGGGCCACATATCAAGGCATACCTGGAACTCATGCATAACGCGGTGGAAGCCAGCGGCGATTGGCTCGGCTGTTTTGCCGATATTGCTGCTTCCGATGTAAAGGTGGGCTGGGCCACGAAGGACCGCTCTAAATTCATCACCCTCGAAACTCTAAGCGAGGGCCTCGCTCACCTCAAAGCAGCGGAAGCAGCCGTCGCCGATGACGTTGACTTGCTCTTTCGTGTGCAGTGCGCGGAACTGCCGGTAATGTATGCCTTCATGATGTGCTGGAAACCCATGCGCCAGAAGGCGCAGGAAGCCGGCGCCGAATGGCCTATGCCCGATACCATTGATGACGCTTTCAATCACTTCGTAAAAATTGCCCGGAAAAATAACATCACCCGCGTTGACGAATGGAACGTAGGATACGGCAACCTGGAAAAAGCGCTGAAACGTGCGAAGAAATGAGCACTATGGCCAGCTTTTGGTACGGTCAGTAGGAAGCCGTTAATAAATTGCGGGGGTAAATATTTTTGGGTTGCAGGTTGTGTGTTGGTAAGTGGTAAGGGGGGATTTTGAGATTGTTACGCCCTGCAAAGCAGGCCTCGCAATGACGGCGCAGCAACCTTCAGGAAAGGCTTAATTCGTGCGGGACAGGTATGGATTCCTGCTTGCGCAGGAATGACAATAAAGCGTCGGCGTGCCGGCGGCGGGTAAACAGCGCCCAAATAAATTGGGGGGGTAAATATGAGTAACGGGTGGTTTCAAAAAAACCGTTGCAAAGATCCATATAAACTTTAAGATACCTCTTACAGTTCAGTTGTGTATCCTTAAGGAGCAGGAAATGAACCATCATAAATCAGTTTTATTGTGTGCGATTTGTTTCGTACTTGTCGCAGCATGCGATGTTTCGGCTGCAGCCAAAAATGTAGATATATCAGGTGAGTTAAAGAAGTGGCATAAGGTTACTCTTACTTTTTCGGGGCCCGATACAAGTGAAGAAGCTCAGCCCAATCCGTTTCGCGGCTATCGTCTGAATGTTACTTTTGCGAAGGGTAAGAAGCGATATGTTGTACCCGGCTACTATGCCGCTGACGGCAATGCCGGAGAAACCAGCGCAACTAAGGGCAATAAATGGCGTGTGCACTTTGCGCCCGATGAAGTAGGTCAATGGTCTTATACAGCATCCTTCCGCACGGGGCGTGATATTGCTCTCAGCGGCGAGCCGACAGCCGGCTCGGCGCTTGCGTTCGACGGCGATAAAGGAAGGTTTACCGTTGGCCGCACTGATAAGACCGGACGAGACCATCGGGCCAAAGGATTGCTTAAATACGTCGGCAAGCGCTACCTGCAATTCGCCGAAACAGGCGAGTACTTCCTCAAAGGCGGCGCCGACAGCCCGGAAAACTTCCTCGGCTATGCCGACTTCGACGGCACGTACGACACCGCTGAGCTGAAACGCAAAGGAGAAGCTGCGGGCGGGAAATTTCTGCATCGCTACGCCCCACACGTGCGGGATTTTGCGCCGGGCGACCCAACCTGGAAAAACGGCAAAGGAAAGGGCATCATCGGGGCTTTGAATTACCTGGCCGACAAGGGTATGAACAGCGTTTATTTTATCCCGTACAACATCGACGGCGGCGACGGCAAGGACGTCTGGCCGTGGACGGGCCCCAAAGAGAAATTCCGTTTCGACTGCAGCAAACTCGACCAATGGGAGATTGTTTTTTCGCATATGGACAAACTGGGCCTGATGCTCCACATCATTACGCAGGAGCAGGAAAACGACCAGGGCCTCGACGGCGGGGAACTCGGTCCGCAGCGCAAACTTTACTACCGTGAGTTAATCGCCCGGTTCGGACACCATCTCGCACTCGTGTGGAACCTCGGCGAGGAAAACACCAATACCGATTCGCAGCGCAAGGCCTTTGCCCGCTATATTAAAGAGGTTGACCCTTACGACCACCCAGTCGTTATGCATACCTACCCCGGCAAATATGAGGAGTTTTACAGTCCATTACTGGGCTACGAGTACTTTGACGGACCGTCGCTGCAGACAAACGACACCCACGCCCAGACCATCAAGTGGGTTGACCGTTCGGCTTCGGCCGGCCGTGCGTGGATTGTTTGCCTGGATGAAATCGGCCCCGCCCACACCGGCGTCAAGCCCGACAAGGATGACTACCGGCACGATGAAGTCCGCAAGAAACATTTATGGGGCAATCTAATGGCCGGCGGCGCCGGGGTGGAATGGTACTTCGGATACAACTACGCCCACAACGACCTCAACTGCGAGGATTGGCGCAGCCGGGAGCATATGTGGGACATCACCCGATACGCTTTGGAGTTCTTCCACGAGCACCTGCCCTTTACCGAAATGGCGCACCACGACGAGCTAACGCCGGCCAAAAACGACTACTGCTTCGCCAAGCCGGGTGAAATCTACGCCATCTACCTGCTTACCGGCGGCAGTACACACCTCGATTTGGGCGGGAGTTCGGCAACCTTCACTGTACGCTGGTACAACCCGCGTGCCGGCGGACTGCTGCAGAGAGGCACCGTCGGCGTAATAACCGGCCCCGGCTCAGTCGGCATTGGCTATCCTCCACGGGACAGCGATAAAGATTGGGTCGCACTGATAAAGCTGAAATAATAAACCCATAGTCACAATAGTTCAGCCGGTCAAAAAATCTGTTGCAAATGATTGCTCTGGCCTTATAATGCTTCCTCGTGGTGAGCGGTGGGTGAGAAGTATCGGGCAAAACAAGAATAATATACGATATAGGAATAAGGAGTAAATTGTTATGGAACCAATTGCAGAGCTGGGAATCGACTTATTTGGCAAGGATTTGCCGTCAATGGACGAGATTAAGATGTTCTCCGAGGCCGTCCATTGCAGCGAAAGGAACCAGATAGCCTTCAGTGAACAATTAGAGGCGAATATGGGGAGACAATCGCCAAAAGCCCGTCTGGCAGCTGGCATCGGGCTTTTTATTCTCGGTAGAAACGCCGAAGCAGCGGCGAAACTGCAAAAAGCACAGGACTGCAAAGAAAAATTCATATACCTGGCGTTTGCCCTTCGCCGAACGGGCAAATTCGATGAAGCAATCGAAAAGCTGCAAAAGAGTCTTGATTACGAAGCCGACACATTAAGCACAACCCTGGAAAAAGTCGCCACATATCGGGATGCATCAAACTTTGACGCCGCAGCCAAGGAGCTGAAAAGCTGCGCAAATTTTGAAAATGTAAGTTCCGAATATCACCACCAGCTTGGCCGACTTCAGGAAATGCAGGGGCTTTACGAAGAAGCAATGGACAATTACAAAACAGCTGTGGAATTATCGCCCAATCATCAAAGAGCGCTTTTCCACCTGGCTTATCGCTGCGATTTGTCCGGCGATGAAGACGCCGCCATCGACTATTACACGCAAATCGCTTCAAGCTCTCCGGTTCACGTAAGTGCCCTGCTGAATTTAGCCGTGCTGTATGAAGATATGGGCCTGTTCAACAAAGCTCTTCAATGTATTGATATGGTGCTGGAGTCTCATCCGAATCATCAAAGAGCAATACTGTTCAAAAAAGACATCGAAAGCTCAGAAACAATGTTCTACGACGAGGAAAAAGAAAAGAAAAAAACCCGGAAAAGCCAAATTCTTGAAACGCCGATCTCTGATTTTGAGCTGTCGGTACGCAGCAGGAACTGCCTGAAAAAAATGAAGATCGAAACAATCGGCGACCTTTTGAATATCACCGAGGTAGAGCTGCTGTCTTATAAAAACTTTGGTGAGACCTCTCTTAGAGAAATCAAGAGCATTCTCGAAACAAAAACACTGCGCCTTGGTATGGCTCTGGAGGAAAAGCAGCTCCCTCCGGCAGAAATCTCCGAGCTCAGTGAGGCACAAGATGAAGATGAAGATGAAGACGAAGATGAAAGACTGTTAAACAAACCTATGGATGACCTTCAATTATCGGTGCGTGCTCGAAAGTGCCTGGAAAAACTTGATATTCGCACCCTCGGGGATTTGACGCGCAAAACAGACGCCGAGCTGCTGGGGGTAAAAAACTTCGGGGTAACAAGCTTAAATGAGATCAGAAAGGCCATCGGCAACCTTGGCTTATCACTGCGAGCGCTGGATTAACCGATTGATTCCGTCCCGTCCAAGAAAGGCCGGATCTTCGACAAACGGACGCCGGATCTTCGATATTGATTATTGATAAATGGTCATTGAAAAAAACATTAAAAATAATCAATTGAAAATAATCAATAATCAATTGATTCGGATAGTGTCTCTGCTTTTGCTGATAATTTTCGGCGGCTGCAAGGCAAGGCAGCTCACCAGGCCCACGCCACAGATGGATATCGAACCAGAGTTCTGGGTAAGGGTGCTACTGCTCAATGATGTCACGGAGTGCACGCTGAAGATTGCTTCTCCCTTCAGTGTTATTAGCCACGACCCACGCGTACCAGGGGTACGAAACTATTCTGACCGGCTCAATGTGCCGCTGAAGATAGAGATGTCTGCCGGCACAATCACGGTCGCCGGTCAACCCTTAACGGACAGCGAGGCGATTATCCTGCCCGGTGCCCCGTACATCTTTAACCTGAATGGCAACGATTACCGCGGCAAATTAAAGCTGCAAATCGGCCCTGACGGCAGCTCTTTTGACGCGGTAAACCTTGTGCCGCTTGAGCCGTATTTAGCCGGCGTAGTAGGCGCCGAGATGCCTGATTACTGGGAACCGGCGGCACTGAAAGCACAGGCGATCGCCGCAAGAACCTATTGCCTGTATATCAAAAAGCGTTTTGGCAGGAACCGCGCCTGGGACGTCAGGAAAACACAGGCACATCAGGTTTACCTCGGCGTCATAGCCGAATCGGCCCAGATATGGGAGGCCGTCAACGGGACATACGGGCGGGTTTTAGTCTGTAAGAGGCCCGACGGCACTGAAGGTATCTTCCCCACTTACTACAGCTCAATCTGCGGCGGGCACACCGAAGATAGCGAGCACGTATTCGGCGACTCTTTTGAGGCACTCGTTGGCCGTCCCTGTCCCTATTGCAAAGATGTAGCCAAACGCAGCTTTTTCTACTGGCCTACGGTTCAGTTCGATAAGGCCTATGTGACAGCCAGACTATTACGGAGGTATCCAAAGCTGAAACAACTTGGCGAAATCACGAACATAATTTCCGCCAGGCAAAGTAACTACGGAAAATTTTCGCGAGTGACGCTGGTCAAACTCATCGGCTCAACCGGCAAAAGTGATTTCCTGCGAGCGGAGGACTTCCGTCTTACAATCGACCCAAGCGGCAGTAAAATAAAAAGCGCGATTTGCCAAATTATCGACTGGGGCGATAAATGGGAATTTTCGTCAGGGATAGGTTACGGCCACGGCGTAGGAATGTGTCAGTGCGGCGCCCAGGCAATGGCAAGGGAAGGCAAAACCGCTGAGCAGATACTTTCATATTACTACCGCGGCTCTAAGATTGTAAGAGTCTATTGAAAACGTAAAACTATACCATAAAAGCAAAATTCGAAATCCGAAGCACGAAATACGAAACAAATTCGAATGCGGATATGCACGCTTCTGACAGGCGTGACCGAAATACAAAATTCAAAACGAATTAAGCCACAGAAAACACAGAGAAGGAATTAAAAGAAAATGGATTCCTGCTTTCGCAGGAATGACAATAAAGCGTCGCCGTGCCGACGACGGCTAAACGACCCTCAGTAAAACTGGGGGCTGAATACAAGGAAGAATGGGTTGCCACTTTCGCGGGAATGACAGAAAAAAACAATGGCTGACTTCCAAATTCTCCATCAGGATTCCAACTCTGCGGCCCGGGTAGGATTATTAAGCACGGCCCACGGGGAGGTCGAAACGCCTGTGTTTATGCCGGTCGGCACCGCGGGCGCGGTAAAGGGAATCACACCGCAGCAGCTCAAAGAAACCGGTTCCGTACTTATTCTGGCCAATACGTACCATTTGCTGCTTCGGCCCGGCGTCGATGTGGTGGAGGCGCTTGGCGGACTGCATAAAGTTATGGCGTGGAACAAACCGATACTGACCGACAGCGGCGGATATCAAATCTTTTCTCTAAGCGGGCTTACCAAAATCGACGATGACGGCGTTGAATTTGCCAGTCACGTAGATGGGGCAAAAATATACCTGAACGCTGAAATCGCAACAAAGATCCAGAATCGGCTGGATGCGGATATAATAATGTGCCTCGACCAATGTACACACTTTCCATGTGATGACACGCAGCTTAAAAAAGCGGTAGAAAGAACCATCCGCTGGGCGAAGCGCGCCAAAGAGGCCCACGCCAATGACGGCCAGATGCTGTTCAGCGTCGTCCAGGGCGGAATAAACCGCGACCTGCGAAGTTACTGCGCCGAGGAACTTGTCAAATTGGGTTTTAACGGGTATGCTATCGGCGGATTAAGTGTAGGTGAAGGACACGACAATATGATAAAAACGGTCGTTCATACAACGAAGTTTTTGCCGCAGGACAAGCCTCGCTATCTAATGGGCGTCGGCACCCCAGGCGATATCATTGCCGCGGTCAAGGCCGGCGTCGATATGTTCGATTGCGTCCTGCCAACCCGAAACGGACGAAACGCCTGCGCTTTTACCGAAAACGGCCTTTTACGAATGAGGAACAGTGCCCATATAAACGACGGCGGACCAATCGAGGCCGGCTGCGACTGTTACTGCTGCAGGAATTTTAGCCGGGGCACTATCAGACATTTCTTTAATGTCGGAGAAATGCTGGGCCCAATCTTAGTGTCCCTGCATAACCTGAGGTTTTACCAGAGACTAATGGCGAAAATAAGGCAGGCCCTGAAAAAAGACGAATTTGCCGACTGGGCAGAAAGAATTGATTATTGACTATTGATTATTGATAAAAAATAAAAAGTCGTTAGTATTTGTTATTTGGCCGGCGCTTTTACCGTCGGTTATCACAATACGAAATGCGATGTACGAAATTATGAAGGGAAAACAAAAATGGACAATATATGGATATTAGCGCAAGCCGAAACCAACGAACTACCTTCACGTGTTGAAGCAACACCAGTCACTGAGGAAGGCGAAGCAACGCAGAAGATCCCATCCGACCCCAATGCTCTGCGTGAAACTCGGAAACCAGGCCCCTTCGGAGGCTCCTCCTCGTGGATTTTTATTGGTTTGATGTTCGTAGTGATGTACTTTCTGCTATTTAGAGGGCCTCGGAAAAAACAGCAGCAACATAAACAAATGGTGCAATCGCTGGGAAAAAATGACAGAGTCCAGACAATCGGCGGAATTATCGGAACCGTCGTTGACATCAAGGATGACGAGATTACATTGAAAGTCGATGAGTCGAATAATACGAAAATAAAAGTTAGCCCTTCAGCAATCGGAAGGAATTTGTCGAAAGATAAGTAGTTCGTAGTTCGTAGTTCATAGTTCGTAGTTCATAGTTCGTAGACTACGAATTACGCGATACTCGATACGATATACGAGGGAAGTTATGGGCAAGAATCCGGCGCCGAAACTCGTTTTAATTATTGTTCTGGTGGTTGTCGGCATTTTTCTTCTGTTCGCCGGCGTGGTTTCCACTATATATATCGCCAGGAAAGTGCGGATACTTCCAACAGATATGACGGGTGGAACAAGTCTTGTCTATGCAATTGACACGAGAGGTTTAAGTGAGGAGGAGAAGAAAGACCTGTCGCGAATAATGATAGCCGTTTTGCAAAGGCGAATAGACCCCGCCAACATCCAGAACCTTGTATGGCGGCCTCTGGGCAACACTCGCTTCGAAATACAAATCCCACCGGCAAGTTTCTATAACCCGAATGACCTGCAAAGGATGCTAAAAGGTGCCGGCATACTGGAATTTAGAATACTGCCAACACTGGGACACGAAAAAGTGGACTCAGACGAGATGACCGGCTACGCTGAATCCCTTAGAGAAAAAGGGCCGAAATACGCCTTAGACAATAAACATGTATGGTGTGAAATAGAAAATATTAACGAATGGATGGGAGTCGACGAACAAGGACGTCCTTTCGTTAGGGTATTAGATGGACAACAACGCCCTTCGGTTGTCGCCCAATTTGGCGAGAAACATTACGTCCTGGCAAGCAACAAACAGGGTGAGACTATGCTGCACAGCGCCGGCGGAAAGGGTTGGAGATTAAAAAAAGCTAAGCTGGAAACCGATAGGATGGGCCGAAGAGCTATCGGGTTCACACTGGATGAAAGAGGCGGAAAAGTATTCTTTACGGTTACCGAGAAAAATCTTGATCGACCGCTTTGTGTTCTCCTTGATGGAATCGCCATATCGGCACCGACTATTCAAGCGAGGATAAGCACCGAGGGTATAATAACGGGCAACTTCACACAAACAAAAGTCGAAGATATCGTCAATAAACTAAACGCCGGTTGTTTGCCCGCCAGACTGATAGAACAGCCCATCTCGGTAAAGATAATCGGCCCGCCCATCGGCGCAGACAATCACGATAAAGGTACAGCAATCGAAGGCAATTCGTCGAAAGATAAATAGTTAGATGCTCGATACTGGATGCTCGATACTCGTAAGACCAAAACGAGAACCGAGTATCGAATAGCGAGTATCGAGAATCGAGGGAAGTTATGGGTAAGAATCTGGTGCCGAGAATCATCTTAGTTACCGTTTTAGTGCTTGCTGCAGCCTTCGTTCTATGGCGGTATGACATAAGGCAGGGAATCGACCTGGCAGGCGGAACAAGTCTTATCTACGAGATTGATGCCCAGGGGCTCAAACCCGAAGAAAAGAAAGACCTGTCGCAGAGAACGATAACGGTTCTGCGAAGGCGAATAGACCCCGCCAACATTCAGAACCTTATATGGCGTCCGCTGGGCAACACGCGCTTCGAAATACAAATGCCGCTGGCAAGTGCAGGAGCGCGCGCGAAACGCCAGAACTACGAAAAATCCCTCAAGGAGCTGCTGGACAAAAACATAACCCGCGCAAGAGTCATGCGTTCCCTACAGTGGCCGGTAGAACAGCGAACAGAAGATTTCAATGATTTCGCCCAGGGCGACCCTAATAGACTAACAATTCTCGATACCCTCGCCAAAGCTTATGACGAACGCAAGGAGCTGCAAAATGAAAGAGACAAGCTCCTCTCGGAACTCGAAACCTCAGAACAAGAGATGTCATCGGAGGGTCTCGACCCAAACGAGGTAAAGCTAAATGTTGCGGATTGGAACACGCTTGATGTGAATGAGCTTGCAGACTCACTGAAAGAATTTGCCGAACCTAATGAACACGTTGAGATGCTCGGCAAGTACGTCAAGAAATATTCCGACTGGGCAGAGGTTGTCAACCAGCTAACCGAGCCGGAAACAGGCAAGAACAAGCAATACGAAAATGCGAAAAAAGACCTCGATAAATTAAACCTCACCGAAGAGCAGATAAACATCTGTCTCGAAATGTCCCCCAAGTCAGTGGATAGACGCCGGGAAATCGAAAGACTCAAAGCCGTGTTCGCAGACCGGACAGATAACATCGACAATGTAGTGGCAGCATTCGACGAGTATCGCCCATTCAGAGGAAGACTGGACGACTGGAGAGCCCTCCACCGAATGCTAAAAGGCGCTGGCATACTGGAATTTAGAATACTGCCAACACTGGGACACGAAAAAGTGGACTCGGACGAGATGACCGGACAAGTTGACCTGCTAAAGACAAAGGGGCCTAAATTTGCTTCAGCCGCCTCAAAAGGCAAATATGTATGGTGCGAAGTAGAAAGTATTAATGAATGGATGGGAGTCAACGAAGAAGGACGTCCTTTTGTTACGGTATTAGACAGACAAGACCATCCTGCGGTTATTGGCCAATTTGGGAACAAATATTACGCCCTGGCAAGCAACAAGCAAGATGAGGTTATACTGCACAGCGCCGGCGGAGAGGATTGGACATTAAAAGCCTATCCGACAACTGACAGGATGATGCGAAGAGCTATCGGGTTCACACTGGATGAAAGAGGCGGAAGAGTATTCTTCAGGGTTACGGGTAAAAATCTTGACCGACCACTTTGTGTTCTCCTTGACGGAATCGCTATATCGGCACCGACTATTCAAGCGAGGATAAGCACCCAGGGTATAATAACAGGCAGCTTCACACGAACAGAAGTTGAAGACATGGTCAACAAACTAAACGCCGGCTCTTTGCCCGCACGGCTGATAGAGCAGCCCATTTCGGTAAAAACAATCGGGCCATCCATCGGCGCCGACAATCGGGACAAAGGTATCAAAGCCGGTTTAATCGGCTTATGTCTGGTAGTTCTGTGTATGCTGGTTTACTATACGCTTGCCGGCTCAATTGCCGACGTCGCAGTGCTTATGAACCTGCTGTTTGTTCTGGCAATAATGGCAGGGGTCCGAGCAACTTTCACATTGCCCGGCATCGCGGGCATCATACTAATCATCGGTATGAGTGTTGACGCCAACGTCCTTATTTTCGAGAGAATCCGGGAAGAGCAGCAGAAAGGCTCATCGCTGAGAATCGCCATAAAGAACGGCTACCAAAGGGCATTTAGAACTATTTTAGATGCCAACCTGACTACATTCATCACCGCTGCGATACTTTTCTGGCAGGCGTCGGAAGAAGTAAAGGGCTTTGCTATTGTGCTTATGCTCGGTATCGCCTCGAGTATGTTCACCGCATTGTTTGTAACCCGGGTAATTTTCGATTTTCTCCTGGGGCGGCGAATTATTAAAGACCATTTATTTATGCTCCGCTTGATACGCAAACCCAACATAAACTGGATGGCCTTGCGGCCGATTTTCTTGTTCATCTCAATTGTCCTTACTGCAGCAGGTCTGTTTGTCTTCTTTACAAAAGACGATAAATACGATATCGAATTTACGGGCGGAACAAGCGCCCAAATCAATCTGAAAGAACCCCGAACCAGGCAGTATGTGGAAGATAGAATCCGTGAAATCGGAGACGACCCGAACAATCCCAACCCCGTTCTTGCGGCTGCGAACGTCTACAGCATCGGAAAGTCCGGCAAGCAATATGAAATCAACACCACAGAAACAAACAAAACCACCGCTACCGTTACTTTTCCGGAAGCCGGGCAGCATACTGTTGAAAGAGTAATTTCAGCAATTAAAAAGACCCAGGCTGAATTTGACGGCAGTCTAATCAATCTTCGAGTAACGCCGCTTAGTAATCCAACGGGATTTAAAATAACAACGAGTCAGGTGAACAAAACCCTGGTAACAAATGTGCTGACAACAGCTTTTGCAGATGCCAATATCTCAGAACCACAAGTTGACGAGGTTGTCAATGATGCAATACTAAAAGCTTTCGGGGACGAGCTGGAAATCCAGCAGGACCTTCAACCGGAAATCGCCTCGGAGGAGAAAATAAGTGAAGAGCTTATAGATTCCTACCCCGAGCTTGCTGATTTTCTGGGCGGTGTTAAAATCACGTGCGAAATAGAAAAGGCGGCCACAGCAGAAGAAATCAACACCAGATTGGCGGATTTGCGATTCAAGCCCGATATGCAAAATCTCATTTGGTCATATTCGTATGAAATCCTCGGCTCAGACCTAAACGCGATGGAGCCGAACCAGCCGGTAAATTCCTTTGTCTATATCAGTGTTGAGCCGGAAGCAGGATTTCGGGAACTAAGCGAGGATGAATGGACACAGTTTGTCGAAAACGAAAGAACCAAAGTCTTAGCTGCAACCCGGCTGGAAGGGTCACTGCCCCGAGTGAGACAGTTTGACCCCTCGGTCGGCGCAGAGGCAAAGACACAGGCACTGATTGCAATTATCCTGTCATTGTTCGCAATTGTTACTTATATCTGGATTCGATTCGGAAATGTCCGCTATGGGATTGCGGCAATTGTGGCCCTGGTGCACGATGTATGTATCACACTCGGTGCCATTATCGCCTGCAGCTATATCGCGGGAACGCCGATTGGTGAAAAACTGCTGATTGGAGATTTCAAGATCAACCTGGCGATAATAGCCGCTCTTCTAACAATCATAGGATACTCACTTAACGATACTATTGTGGTTTTCGACCGTATTCGGGAAAATCGACGCAAGGCCCCGCTCAATCCACAGATAATTACCGACAGCATTAACCAGACCCTTTCCAGAACCATTCTAACATCGTTCACAACGTTTATAGTAGTGCTGATAATGTACATCTTCGGCGGCCCGGGGCTGAGAGGCTTCACCTTCGCAATCGGCCTCGGCATTATCATAGGCACCTATTCGTCGATTGCGATAGCCGCGCCGGTATTGCTGCTCGGCACCGGGGCCGCAAAGACGACCAAAAAGAGCGTTTGGGACCGCACCAAGACCAAAAATGAAAAAAGTAAATAGATGACAGGAGATGGACGATATACTATACACAATACGCTATACGATTTGGCAATGAGCGCCAAAAATGCAAAAAGATTTGAAAATAGGAATGGTTCTTGGCCTGGTACTGACAATCGTCGCTGTGCTCTGGCTCTCTACCCGCCCCAGTATGAGTACAAAAGCACGGATGCTGAACTCTTACAATGCCGGGGCCCGGCAGGAATCTACGGAGCAGCCGGTTCTTGCTCTCGTTGCTAAGGTTGAAACCGAACAAAGTAACGTGCCGGACTTAACAGCCCGCAAAGAAGTCGAGAAACAAATTCATACCATCCGTGAGGGTGAAACGCTCTCCGGCATTTCCCGGGAATACTACGGCTCCGAAAACAAATGGCAAAAGATTCTTAATGCCAACCGAAATGTTATAAGAGATGCAAACAAGCTCAAGCCGGGAACAAAATTAATCATCCCAGAATAAACTCAAAACTAAAGAAAAAGTGAAAAGCCCACCGGCGTACCCTCCTGACCCGAATTGCTACAGTTAGAGTGCTTTTGCGGCGTCGCTGTCAACGAGCCAGGTGACCTTATCAAGAATGGGCCAGAGAACGTGAATGGGATACCGCACTTCGTCCGGCTCGCTGGTGAGAACCTCTTTCAAGATGCCGGCCTTTTCCTGCCCGGAAACCAGCACAGCCAGATGAGATGCGGCACGTAAAACGGGATGCGTCAATGTTATGCGGTTTAGCTT
>DAOVNI010000174.1 GCA_030630315.1 Phycisphaerae bacterium
AGCAAAGCTTCAGCAGAGAGAAGAGATATATCGTTATGGGCAAGAGAATTGGGTTTCCCCCGTCAGAAATAAAGATTCCTAATTGGGGATGTAAAAGATTTCTAACAGGGTTTACGTTAGTAGAGCTTCTGGTGGTGATTGCCATTATTGCAATATTGATGGCGATATTGTTGCCGGCACTGCAGCGGGCCAAGGAGCAGGCAAGGGAAATAGCATGCAGGGCTAACCTGCGTCAATACGGCATCGCCCAAGTGATATACCTGGATGATCATGACGGCGTTTATCCCAGTGCATGGACATCTTTGGTAAAAACAGAGCATCCCGAGCCCGGCTATCAGCGTTCCTGTCGATGGCACGACCCGAGATATCCGGCCGACGGCCCATTTTGGCCCTACCTGCCGGAAGACAAGGTCCATCTGTGCCCATCGTTCAAAGTTCTTGCCAAGTCCGAGGGCCAAAGGCATCCCAGTCACGACCCTTCCATACCTGTTGTTCCTTATTACAGTTACAGTATGAACGCATACCTGGGCTCCAAGGGAGGGGCCGCGGAGGGTGGGGCTGTCAAGCTTGGTGAGGTAACAAGAAGTCATGCGAAGGTATTTTTCTTCTCTGAGGAAAATATGTGGCTCAGGCCAGGCTGCCGTTACGTCCTCAACGACAATGCTTTGTGTCCCGATGGCAGGGATTGGTTCGCCACCTTCCACGGTGCCCCGCGCGGAGACCTGAATAGCGGTACATGTAATGCCGTGTTTGTGGACGCCCATGTCGAAAAGGTACGTTCGGCTCTGGGCAAGGACCAAAACGATAAGTCAGAGATGGAGTTCGGCCGATTCGAGAAATACGGCTGGCCACACAAAAGACCACCGTAGAAATGATGTTGTGCGAAATTAGGATATACACCCTAATAGGCACGGTTTTTGTGCTTATTGCTCTTTATTCGGCTGCATCGACAGGCTGAAAGTAGCTGTTTATTGCTTGAATTGCGGATGGTTATACGGTAAAATAAATACGCTGCGGAGATAAAAAGTGATCTCTGGAAATTAATTTAGAAGCAGAATGAAGGGGTATCACTATGGGCAAACGAAGGGGCTTTACCCCGTTAGAAATAAAAGTTTCTAATCGGGCAAGTAAAAGATTTCTAACGGGCTTTACGTTAGTAGAACTTTTGGTGGTGATTGCCATTATTGCAATATTGATGGCGATATTGTTGCCCGCACTGAACCGCGCCAGGGAGCAGGGCAAGCGCGCGGTTTGTCTTAACAATATGAGGCAGTTGATGCTTGCCTGGATTTTGTATGCAGATGATTTCGATGACAAGATTGTTAACGGCGATGGAGGTCATAATCATGGAAATGAAATTGCCTGGGTAGGCAAGTGTTGGCACAACAATTACGGAAGCGGGGAACAATTACCCGTACAGGACCAAAAAAACGGTATCATGGCTGGAGCGTTATGGCCATATTGTTTGAACGTAAAACTTTACAAATGCCCGACCGGTTATCGGGGAGAGTTCCTCACATACACCATAATGGATTCTATGAACGCCTTTCCTCAGCCAGGTAACCCTCGTGGCAGAGGTCCAACGAACGTCATAGATAGGCTCATCATAAAAAACAGGGGCCAGATTCGCCACCCAGAGAGGAGGGTCGTTTTTCTTGACGAAGGCTGGGTAACTCCGGATAGTTATGCTGTTCATCAGGATAGGCAGCAATGGTGGGACGACCCTCTGTGGCGACACGGTGACGGGATGACCGTCTCTCTTGCAGACGGCCACAGCGAATACTGGAAGTGGAAAGGCGCAGAGACAATAAAGTATGCCAAGGAGCGCGACCGGCTTCACCAGGGCCCGCCCCTTGTGCCTGACAGTGTTGATGGCAAGGAGGATTTGACCAGGGTGCGGAAGTCTTGTTGGTGGGAAATAGAGTATTAGCCAAACCCGTAGGCACGGTTTTTTATACCTCTTGATTTTTATTCGGCTGCATCGACAGGCTGAAAGTAGCTGTTTATTGCTTGAATTGCGGATGATTATATGGTAAAATGACTACGCTGCAGAGATAAGCGGTAATTCTTGAAAATTTATTTTAGAAGCAGAAAGAAGGGGTATCACTATGGGCAAACGAAGGGGCTTTACGTTAGTAGAGCTTTTGGTGGTGATTGCCATTATTGCAATATTGATGGCGATATTGCTGCCCGCACTACAGCGGGCGAAAAAGCAGGTACGGACGATTATATGCAGATCCAACCTCAAGCAATATGGCCTGGCGGCGAGGATGTACTTAGACGATAATGAGGGCTCTTTTCCTTATTCATTCTCCTGGCTCTACAAAGATGGCGGTAGAGGGTGCCGATGGCACGATGCAAGCAAGAATCTTGACCAAAACCCGGACCTCGGCGGCGTACTCTGGCCATATCTGAAGGACAAAGATATTCACCTGTGTCCGGAATTCAACGTTGTTGCCAAAATGAAGGGCTGCTATCTTTGTGATGGCACAAAAATCCCTATCGAACCTCAATATAGCTACGGGATGAATTCCTACCTCAACGGTGACGCATGGGGGGCGGTGCCCGCACAATATCGTACCAAGATGGAGAATGTTCGGAAGGAGTCCCAGGTAAAGAATCCGCAGCGTGTGTTTTTCTTCTCTGAGGAGAATACGTGGGTTATTTCGGGCCTTAGCGGCGTTGGAATCAATGATAACAATTTACGTGCCATACCTCCCGGTACCACTGATTGCTTCGCCACCTACCATAGCGCTCCGGGCGGAGACTTGAATATGGGTTATGCCAATGCGGTTTTTGTTGATTTGCATGTCGAACAGGTCTCAGCACGTCCGAATCCCAATACTTTTATTTTAAGCTGGCCGAGCGGACCACCAATACCGGATTGGTAAGATTTAGCGCCATGCGCAATGCGCAAACGAGGCGGCTTTACCCCGTTAGTGGGACCCCGCCTTGCGGGAACCCAAATAGGAATTCCCAATCGGTGAAGGAGAACTATTATGGGCAAACGAAGGGGCTTTACGTTGGTAGAGCTTTTGGTCGTGATTGCCATTATTGCAATATTGATGGCGATATTGCTGCCGGCACTGCAGCGGGCCAGGGAGCAGGGCAAACGCGTAGTTTGCCTTAGCAATCTGAAGCAGTTGATGCTTGCGTGGACTATGTATGCAGATGAGAATGATAACAAGATTGTCAGCGGCCAGACATCTCGTAATTGTTGGGTATACTGGCCTGGCCGGGGTGCTTCAGAACAGGAACGCATAGATGGGATCAAATCCGAGTTGCTGTTTCCATACTGCCCGAACGCAAAACTCTACAAGTGCCCGACCGGTGTGCGCGGAGAGGTGGTAACGTATGCCATAGTTGATGCATTGAACGGATATGACGCGATACCCGGGGCTGAAGGGCAGGTACTCAAAAATAGGATGCAGATTCGCAGGCCAAGCATGAGGGTTGTTTTTCTTGATGAAGGCCGGTTAAGCCCGACGAGTTGGACTGTTTGGTATGACCAGGAGCGATGGTGGGACCAGCCTCAGGCACGCCATGGTGATGGAACGAACTTCTCTTTTGCGGACGGGCACAGTGAATACTGGAAGTGGAAAGACCCACGCACCATAGAGATCGCCAAGATGGACCATGACTACTGGCAGGGTACAGGCCGTCACGGTAGTCTATCTTCATCACCGGGCAATCCGGATTTGTACAGAGTGCAGAATGCTGCGTGGGGGAAATTAGGCTATACACCCTAATAGGCACGGTTTTTTATACCTGTTGATTTTTAATTCGGCCGGCCCCGTTGGAAGCAGGTCGCCTGGGCCGTCTGTCCCCCCAATGGCGGGGGCTTCTAACGAGGTCAAGGGTGTGGTTTTGCGCTTATTAAGGCGGCCAAAAGAATATGTCTTAACCTGTCAACGCTCAGAGCGTTAAGGTAATCTTCGGTAAAATCCAGCTTAAATCGGCCTCTGAAACTTTTAATTCGCCTCTTAAGCTCGTCCCTGCCTAAAGCGGCGATTGAAGTTGCTGTTTGTTCGAAGTATTTTCTCGAAGTCACTGCTCTCACCTTTGAAAAACCATTGCCGTAAGTTAGGCGTGTCCCTGATAATTGACAATTGAAGCTGACCTTCTAATAGTCAATATGTGTATCGTCCCTGCCGCTGGGCCACTTTTGCGGGAAATTTTGTACCAGCGTCCCCAAACGCAAAATAGTGCGTTTGGACTTCTCTATCGTAGTCCGGATGCCCAAACTGGTTTATTATTGAGCGAAATTTTTTTTTGTCATTTTACTGACCGTCTGATAACGTTTAGTTATGAAGACGGAAAAGTTAAACTATTACTTACCGCCGGAGTTGATTGCCCAGCAGCCGACCGACATTCGAAGCAGCTCACGACTGCTGGTTCTTAATCGCTCAGGTAGTGAGCTTATCGACAGCCAATTTACCGATAT
>DAOVNI010000097.1 GCA_030630315.1 Phycisphaerae bacterium
AGATATGTTCTAATCTGTGGCGGACATTGCGCAGAACCTGTCCCGTTAAGACCGGCTACCATCCCGTACCCTTCGACGAGGATTGGTTCGGGCGAGAATACCTCGGCCAGCGACCCTATTGTAGGGCCCAAATCCGCCTCGAATGCCAGCGGTCCCTTACCGGCCCTGCCCGGCTCACCACAGCCCGCTATAAAAAAACCGGTAAGCAGTACGCTTTTTACGCAAACCGTTTTTATACTCCGGATATCCATAGTAATAGATACGCTCAAAAACTGCTCTTCTATTTACTATTCGTGCTAAATACGCGTTCTCTTCAATAATAAATAGTAAATAGTTAAATTGTTCACTCGCCGATTATCTGGCAGACGACCGTTCTTGTTCTCGACCTCGTATCGAAATCTACTAAGATGATTTGCTGCCAGGTGCCGAGCATAAGTCGGCCGTCAACGACGGGCACGCTCAAAGAAGGCCCCAAAAGCGAGGCCCGCACGTGGGAATGACCGTTATCGTCGTGCCAGGTCTCCTCGTGCTCATAGCGCCCGTTTTGCGGTGCGATTTTCTCGAACGCCGCTGCTATATCGTAATTAACCAGCCCCGGCTCATATTCCGTAGTCGTAATCCCCGCCGTCGAGCCGACGTTGAAAAGCGTAACGGTTCCGTTGTTGATACCTGATTGTGCCGCCGCCTTGCTGACCTGCTCGGTAATATCGACAATATCGCAGTTACCTTCTGTTTCGACCTTTATCTTTTCCGTCTTGACCATAGTGCAAAGCATACCACCAAAGGCCAAGTATTGCAACCATCCCCTCAGTTGTTTGCTATGAAAATATCCCGGCCTCCCACCGGTTCCGTCTCGGTTACCCCCCAGTACTTCTTATGTAAATAATGCGACGTCTTTTGTCGCTTCCGTCTCGGTTAGCCCCCAAATTTATTTGGGGGTTCGTTTTGAAAATTTGAATTTGTTTCGTATTTCGGATTTCGAGTTTAACAACGCCCCATCCTCTGGGCTGGGGTACCTACGCGAGGAATGCTTTGTTCTTTACCCAAATTTATTTGGGTGTTTTCTTTTCTGCCTGCTGGGTATTCCATTCGCGACACCCCAATCACTGTCCCCATTCATTCAATAGCTGTTCAGATGCAATAAACCGCTCATCAATATCCAGCGCCCTGGTTAACCATCCATTCGAAGGTATCCTAGGCCTAATCGCTTCAACTGCTTGCCGCCTTAGATTAACGTCATCAAGAGACCATGTATTACGATATTGGCTTAATAATTCCTTGGCACGATTCCATAACTCCAGAATAGTATCCTTTGATATAATCCGAATTACACCTGCTGATGATTCTGCATCAGGCATTAGCTCAGACAAGTGGCTTATGATAGCACCCCGGACTACATATCCAAGACTTTCGTATTCCGATTTGGCACGGGCGATTTGATTGTGCACTTGCCCTATATCGGATGCAGTAATCTTTCCCGAAGGAACATCCTCAATCTTCGCTTCAAGCGTGATTACTTCTTTACGATTCCCAAATATCCCGCGCCAACGACAGTCTGTTGCGGAACTATGTCGTGGACTTGTTGAATCGTAACCCAGCACTTTACCCAGCTTTTGGAGCCCCGCGCGATATTGATCATGTCGGTTAGAGCTTAAATCATCGGTCAGCTGAGTGCACCATCTCTCAAACCTAGTTCCCCGAGAACCTACTTCCTCCAGTAAATTGTCGAAAGACAAGATAATTGCGTTTGTGTACTCTTGGGCAGAATTTGTTTCACCTTCTTGTGCCTGTCTTCTCTCCCTACTAAGTGACGCTCTCATTCTGTTAAACCACGCAGACGTACCCCCCCGGTTTATCGCTCTTTCTAAAATATTTAGGGCATCCTGCTTTGCTGCAGCGTCTCCCTGGTTACCCTCAAGATAACGTGCTTTCGCCCAGCACCAACCGTAATAAGCCCCCAGTTCTATGATGTTTGCCTCAATTGCTTTATCAAAACACCTCTCAAACCTTTGTGCAGCTATATTATAGTTCTGAGAAGCAAACATAGCCGCCCATCCTAATATCTCATCTTCCACAACATCAACCGACTCACTACTCTTAGGAATATTTGGCACCTTTGCAAGCATCTCTCGAAAAGTAGAATCGAAAGCAGCAAAATCGCCCCCCAAGAAGCTCTTAACGTCTCTTGTTAGATCATTTATTTCCATCTCGGCCATATCCTCGGCCATATCAATTTCTGCTGCAATATTCTTCGTAATATCTTGCCTATTCGTCTCACGACCAAAATGTGTTGCAAACCGTCGGTCAGCCAACACATAAATAGCATAATCATCGTCCGACCTATTGCATCGCCCGAGTGCTTGGATTATACGCTGGTTTAGTCTCCTCTTCATAAAACCAGCATCTCTTAAATATGCACAGAGAAATTCTTCCTGTATATTTATAGCTCGCGGCAATGTCGTCAATACCACGAGTCTGCATTCATCGCCTTGGAAATCCATACCATCAAAACGTCCCCCTACAAAAAGATGCCCCTTTCGTGCCGTCTTAAACTGATCTATTTCATCACCGAGGCTACTGAGCACCCATGTTTGATGCCCAACAAATCCATTTTTGTTCAACCACTCAGAAATTATCTCTTTAATTGCCTCCGCTTTAGCCTTGCTTGTACAAAGCCATACACTCTTAGGATACTTTCGCAAAGCGGTGATAAAGGCAGCTTGAAGTCGGACGGGAAGGTCTTTCCCTTCTTCTTCTATGCGATTCA
Source organism: Phycisphaerae bacterium (assembly GCA_030630315.1). Taxonomy (GTDB): domain Bacteria; phylum Planctomycetota; class Phycisphaerae; order Sedimentisphaerales; family Anaerobacaceae; genus JAUVYQ01. The sequence continues at coordinate 2,768 of DAOVNI010000097.1, forward strand.
TAACGATAAATCTTCGGCCATATGTTGCCTCTGAAAAATCTTCTGGCACCGGAATCTTTTCAATTCGCTTCGCACCTAACCGACGGCACAGATCCGACGGCTCCCCGATTGTGGCGCTCATGTACATTCGTTGGGAAGCTGCGGCATAATGAGTATTTGTGGTTAGTGGGTAGATATACGGCCGAATCCATATAGAGTCGCGACTTAGATAAATATTTGCTTCATTTAGGGAATTCCGAAGCCTGTTCCATCTAAACTTCAAACTTGTGTCGATTTCCAATAACGGTGAAGCATCGACTATTTCTTTAAATCTTTTAGCGATTTGTACTTGGTCTATGAATGATAGAAGCTCAGGTGGAGTTGTTGGTGCTGCATTGTCGTCCAGTGCATCATGGAGAATTGTATACTCCGGAAACTGATTTACCATTTCTCTCATTGTTAACTTTCGCACTTTTCAAGCGGCTAATTTCAATGAAATATTATCGTAAAAATGCCAACCTTCCGATGAACGTATTAGAAACAATACGACAGGGAGGTTGGCATGAACACAACTACAATTATTTCGACATGGCAAACAATAATTCAACAATTTTTTCCAATTTTCACCACGCCAACATCGCAAATTTTTCTGCAGCTGGTCACCGGCTGGGTACTTTGCACGGCCAAACGAACCATCACCGGCATCCTGCCCTTCGCCGACCCGCACGGGCAAAGAGCCCACGATGCCTATCACCGCTTCTTTCCAGATGCTTCGTGGGCAATGAGCGAATTGTGGCACCTGTTGACAATCCTGCTGGTCAAGATATTTTATCCCACCGGAGTCATACCGACCGATCTGGACGATACGCTCTTTCACCACAGCGGCAGAAAGGTCAACGGCGCTGGCTGGTGGCGAGATGCCGTCCGTTCGACCGGTACCAAGCTGGTACATGCTTGGGGACTGAATCTGGTAGTTCTTACGCTGAGAATAAACCCGCCCTGGGGTGGAGAGCCTTTGGGCTTGCCAATCAACATGAGACTGCACCGCAAAAATGGTCCAACACTGACCGACTTGGCCGAGGAGATGCTTTGCGAAGTAGCTCAATGGCTGCCCGAAAGGTGGTTTATAAACCACTGCGACGGTTTTTATGCTTCTATTGCAGGACGAGATATACCCAATACTCATATTATCTCTCGCATGCGTCGGGATGCAAATATTTACGATCTGTTGCCCAAGAAGAAAAAGAAACGAAGAGGCCGACCCCGCAAAAGAGGCCAGAAGTTGCCTGCTCCCAAACAGATGGCCAAAAGAGTCAGAAATTGGCAACAGGTAGAGACGGTCGAACGAGGCAAGGTAAGGAAACGATTGATCTATGTACGAAAGGTTATCTGGTACAAGGTATCGGAAAAACCGGTACTTCTGGTCATAAGTCGAGACCCGAAAGGCAAAGAGAAAGACGACTTTTTCTTTACGACAGATTTGAACCTGACCCCTGCCGAAGTGATCGGTGGTTTTGCTGGCCGCTGGAGTATCGAAGATACCATCAAGAATACAAAGCAGTTTCTCGGTGGCCAGGGACCTCAGACCTGGAAACGCAAAGGGCCGACGCGTGCCGCAGCCTTGAGCCTGTGGCTTTATTCGGTGGTCTGGCTGTGGTATCTGCAACAGAAAAATGCTCAAAAACTGATGGTGAGGTTGCCATGGTATCCTACCAAGGCTCATCCGAGCTTTCGGGATGCTTTGATGCTTTTGCGGCGAGCGCTTTGGAAAGAAAGAATTAAATCTATGTTCGGAAAATTTACCGTACATGACAAAAATACCGACTTCTTAATCGAAGCGTTAGCTTCAGCAGCTTAAACGCTTATCAAAAGTGCGAAAGTTAACTCATTAAGTCCTTAAATAAATTACTATGTTCATGGCGGTCAATCTCAACTGACCACAGTGAGTGAAGACAATGCTCTGCTAAGTGCGCATCATCCATGACCAGTAGGTCTGCATTGTCAACTACTGGGTTTTGATTAAAGTATACCCAGTAGTTCATCACAGCAATCTTTTGAACTCTGTGGTAATCACGTTTATCGCGTGCAGGGATGTCAATTCCTCTCCCCTCCATGAGAACCGCCGGAATCCCGAGTTGCCTCGCCTCCATCTCCATTTGACGTGCGAGAGTTTTATTTGCACTCAGTACCGCTACCTTTTTACCTTCCCGTCGCCATGCTTCAGCAATCAATAGTGCAATCAATGTTTTACCGGCACCTGTTGGCAACTCGATAGCAACATCTTGTTTTTCTGTAAACTGCTCAACATATTTATCCAATACATATTTCTGAGCAGGCCACAGTTCTCTAAACTTATCCGAATTAAAGGTTTCTAAGAAGTCTGAATAATCTTGTTTGATAGGCATTTCGCATTTCTCCATTTACCATTTATCCCATTAGCCTATCTGTTGATTATCTCCGCAATTGATGTCTATCCCTCAGCTAACTTATTATTATACTACCCAAACCTGCAATTCCCGCCAACACATAAAATTCTGCCCGTAGGGCTTCCACAATTTTGCATTTTCCACTCGCCTGTCAGAAGCGAATCTCACGATTTTAATTTTTGCATTTTCCCCCAATAGTCAACCAAAATCAACCCCAAAACTTGTCCTGCTTCGCCTTTAGCCGGTCGAAGGGAGTAAAGCCGAAGGAGCAAAAACCTTTATCCCGCACGAAATACGCTTCACGCTTCACGAGATACGAATTCGAGCATCAAGCATCGAGCGACAAGCGATGAACAACGACCCAAAATCCGCGTCAATCCGCGTTAATCTGCGTCTAAAAGACTCTGTGCCCTCTGTAGCTATATTCCTTTGTGTCTTAGTGTCTTCGTGGCAGAAAAATCCACCCCTCTAAAAAAAGAAAAAATTTTTATTTTTTTTAACTTATTCTATTGACGATACTATTATTTAGGTTAAAATAGTATATTGGTGGTCAGGTGGAGGATGTACGATGATACTTGACCACTGATTTGTTCTGTAAATACAGAAAAGCTCTTTGACAAGTTAACAGTTAAGCCAAATAAGCAGCGAAAGTGCAGTTGTTGTGATGGGATACGCCCAATCACAGCTACCTTAAACTTGTCCCCGCGAAAGCGGGGAACTATTTTCAATTCGGCACTTTCGGTGCGTATGCCAAAGTGTTGAGCCTTTTTTTCGACGACATCCTCCGAAGCTTTACGCGGAGGAGGATTCGACGATACAAACTGAAGGGTTTGATCCTGGCTCAGAACAAACGCTGGCGGCGTGGCTAAGACATGCAAGTCGAACGGATCATTAATTTATTAATGGTTAGTGGCGTAAGGGTTAGTAATGGACAGGTAACGTACCCTGTGCTCCGGAATAGCGTCGTTCGCCTTCGGGCGAGCTTCCGAAAGGGGCGGTAATACCGGATAATATCATTTGTCGATGGACGGATGTTCAAAGATTTATCGGCACAGGAGCGGCCTATCTCCTATCAGCTTGTTGGTGAGGTAACGGCTCACCAAGGCAGTGACGGGTAGCGGGACTGAGAGGTTGACCCGCAACATCGGGACTGAGACACTGCCCGGACCTCCACGGAGGGCTGCAGTAACGAATCTTGCGCAATGGGCGAAAGCCTGACGCAGCGACGCCGCGTGTAGGAAGAAGTCTTTCGGGATGTAAACTACTGTCAGGGGTAAGAAAGTCCGCTTCGGCGGATTGATCTAACCCAAAGGAAGTCACGGCTAACTTCGTGCCAGCAGCCGCGGTAAGACGAAGGTGGCGAGCGTTGCTCGGAATTACTGGGCTTAAAG
>DAOVNI010000183.1 GCA_030630315.1 Phycisphaerae bacterium
CAAGTGTCTTTATCGCTTCACAAAGCTGCTCAATATCCCGGCACTGCAATTTGACAAATTCGGCGGGTAACCGCCGCTGGTCGATAAGCTCCAAAAAGCCGTCAACACCCCCAACCCATTTAAGTGCCTGAGCAATCATAATTCGTCGTGGCACGGCCATCCTGGCCGTGTTTCCATGGGCTGGAAGCCCATGCCACTATCAAGAGTAAATTTTTCTTTCTCTGTAGTCCTGCCAGGCCGACTCAAATGCCTTTCTGTCAGTCGGTGCCGGCCTTAATGCTATGTTCCCGCACCGGAACAAATCAGGCTCGCCTGTGTCATATTCAATCCGCAGTATAGAATTTCTTAACGCCTCATTCTCAGGTTTGAACTTCAGAGCTTTACCGGTTGTTCTGTTAATAATATCGGGATGGATTTGAATTCCGTCATCGGCAAGGACAAGATGCGAGCCACGTGACCCGCTGCCTCGCTGGAGTAATTCCACAATCGCTTTAAGGAAAGCTGCGCTGGTTAAAGCCAGATGCTCTGCCTGGATTGCTGTTATGATACCTCTGGCATTTTGCAATTTGAAGCCTTGCTGCTGTATATCTTTGTAAAGCTTAACCGCTTCTTTCAGGGCTTTGCGAGCATCACTCAGCTCTCTTATATGCCCGGCGGATGCTGTCATACGGCCCTGAATTTCCTCTATCACTTCTTCGGGCACTAAGCCGGATGAGCTTTTGTACCCTTCGAGCTTATCGACAAACAGACTTAGCTGCCGGTCAATCTCCCGTCTAAAGCCGGACTTGTCCGAATAATCGGGTCCGTCCTCAGGCGGACAGCCGTACACATTCACAATGTATTCTGCCGCTCGCAGTCCGCCAACCTGGCCGGCGTTAAGGGCTGAGCCGCCGGGCCGCTTGACACCGTGCGTCCCCGCCATCTCACCGATTACAAATGTTCGGGGTATATTGGACTGCCACCACTTGTTTACAGCAAATCCGCCGTTGTTGTGCTGGGCACAAACCGCAATTTCAAGCGGCTCCGAATACAAATCGATGCGGTTTTCCTTATAAATCTCGATAGCCGGGGGATTCATATGGGCCAGCCGTTCGATTGGCGTATCCTGAAACGCACCTGTTTTTTTCAGATACTCAGCAGCCTGCGGCTCAAGAGCGCTAATATCAAACTCTTTCATTCTGCTTTTGCCTATCGGATTGTGCAGAAAATCCATAAAGACCCGCCGGTTTTTTTGAGTCTCATTAAAGACCAGAACGTCAATCAATGATGATTGCAGATTCTCAATGCGCTGCGGGTCAAAAGGCCACTGATAACCTTTAAGGAAAATATCCGTTGCCATTTTGCTCATTGACGGAAAGAAATCTGTCAAAAACTCGTGTTCATTATTTCCATCGGCATCGGTGCTGAATATTCGAGGAATAACCTGCATATACGTGCCTGATACGTTCCAGCGGAACTTTATGCTCGCAAGTCCAAACTGTGATTCGGTCAGATTTTCACCAACCAAACCTGCCTTGAACGCAAGGCCGTGAATGCCTAATTGGCCCTTTGGATAAACGCTGGTTTCATAAAGTTCACCAGGGCCGCCCACAGCCAAAACAAGGTTAGCACAGAAAAAAACATTTATTGCGAAATTATCCTTGGCGACCTTCTCTTTGTCTATTGTAACAACGCCGACAATTTGTTTCGATTCACCAGCATCGATTGTAAGTAAATGACCAACCTCCTGGCGGTCATATATCTTAACTCCGTACCGTTCGAGATGTCTCTGCAAGCATTCGCTCATAAACTTGCTGGTTTTAGGCCCGGCAGAAGTTGCCCGTTCGTAAGGGTCGTTGTCGGTTTTGTAGCCGCAGTAACTTCCTATTGGGTCGTGGGGGAATGGAACGCCTACCTGAACCAGATGGTAAAATTCACGAAGTGAGGCAATTGCTTCGGCAAGCGCTAAATCGCCGTGGCAGCACCCTGCCGCCGTCAGACTTTTCGCAAACTCTTCGGCGCTGTCAGGGACGTCCGGACTTGTACCCATTTTGTAATAGGTTTGCTTATCGGAGCCGCTCATACGCGATGCGCCCAGGCCGAGCCCCGCAGTTACTACGGCAATCCTTTCTTGCGGATTCTCAACTCCTTTCTGTTCCATAAATTCATACAGGTGCACTGCACAATTCATCCCTGCTGCGCCTGAGCCGACAACGACTGTGTTATAGCGATGGATAGTAACTGTTTGATTGGCTATTTGTTTTGTTTCCACGCTTTACTTTTCTATGTAATATTAAAATTCCTGCCGGTAATCTGGCTTATCTGCTCGGTGGAAGCTTTTGCAAAATTAAGAGCGGGGTATTTCTCCGTCCGCAGCTCATCTATCAACTGTTTAATCTTAGTAAGTTCAGCAGCTAAAAGATTGTAGTCCTGCTCGTCGATGATCTTTTGCATCGCGGCTTTGTCAATCATACTGAACGAGCCGCCCAAAACCAGAACTCCCACATCAATATAGTCAGGAATATTACCGGCGTTCGTTCCGCCTGTGGGAACCAGGCTGATGGTTTTGTGAATAGCCGGGTCGATTGCCTTGACAAAGGCGGGGCCGCCGAGCTGTTTAGCCGGGAATATTTTGCAGAGATTCGCCCCTTTGGAAAACTGGCTGACAACCTCGGTAACACTGCCGCAACCCGGTATTATGGGTATCCTGCCCGCAAACTTTTTGAAGGTCTCGTCACTGAAATTACCAGCCGAAACAAGGTAGCACGCACCGGCATCGGCAACCTGTTGAACCGAAGGCAGTGGGGCCTGCGGATTGGCCTTATTGTAAACATCAAGCATTCCAGGTGAGTCAATTAAACTTGCCGAACCTGCCACAAAATCCGGAAGCTCCTTACGCAGCAGCTCAAGTTTTTCCAAAGGCCTCTTTATACGACAGGTTACCTCCATATTGTTGACACCCGCCTTTATAAGGGCCTCGGCCGTCTTGACGACATCGAGCTTGTCCTGATTGAAGACGAGGATAAGGGCGTCTCTCAACAGTATCGTGATTGTGCCTTTGATATCCATTTTTCACTCTTTCTCATTTCTCGATACTCAATATCGAGCGTTAAAGTCTTCTTAAATGAAAGCCGCCATCAACGTTAATTACCTGGCCGGTCGAGAAATCGAGCCTGCCCTGGGCGATGGCCCCGACAGCTTTTGCGACGTCTTCAGGCGTTCCCCATCGTTTGGTCGGCGTTAGTCCCTCCGCTATCAGTTTGTCATACTTGTCTTTGACGGCACTGGTCATATCAGTTGCAATAATGCCGGGGCTGATTTCAAATACTCCAATATTATATCCAGCTAATCTGTCCGCATAAAGTTTGGTCATCATACTAATGCCCGCTTTGCTTATACAGTATTCACCACGCGCCGGCGAACTGGTGTATGCTGAGATAGAGCCGACGTTCACAATCCGAAAGGCCCGCTGCGGGTATTGCTTTTTCTGTTCAATCATCCAGTTGGCAACAAGCTGAGTCAGGAAATAAGGCCCCTTAAGATTTATTCCCATTACTCTATCGAAGCTCTCCTCGGTCGCCTCAAGAATGTCCATCCGCCTTGTGGGGGCAACGCCGGCATTATTCACCAGGAAATCAGCCCTGCCGAACTTGCTTTTAGCCAGAGCAACAAGTCGGCTCCGGTCCTCGGCGCAGCTTACATCACCCTGCAAAAATTCGCACCGTGCGCCAAGGCCCTCAACTTCCTTTTGTGTTTGCGGCGGTGCCTGTTGAGCGCGGTTAATTACCAGGTCATAACCCAACGATGCCAGCTCCTTTGCAATGGCTCTTCCAATACCACGGCTTGCTCCGGTAACTATTGCCACGGGTCTATCGGTCATTTTTCAAATCCTTACTTTTGCAAAAACTGTTCTATTTCTTTTGCAGCCGCCATTCCGTCTGCAACGGCCGCAACTACCATCGATGGCCCTCTTACAAGGTCGCCGCCGGCAAAAACACCCGGTCTCGATGTCGCCAATGAATTTTCTTTCGTTTGAATAAGGCCGTTTCTTAATTCCACGCCCGGAAGAATTTCGTTAATCTCTTCCGGCGACTTCTGACCTATTGCCTCAACTACAATATCCATATCAAGGTCATAAGCGCTTGACTCTACCGGCTGCGGCCTGCGCCTGCCTGACGCATCCGGCTCGCCCAATTTAGTCGGACAAACCTTAATTCCCGTCAGTTTCCCCTGCTGAGAAATAAATCCAAGCGGCTGAGTCAATATCAAAAAATGCACACCTCCCTTCATCGCTTGGGCCCGCTCGGCATCCCACGCGG
>DAOVNI010000095.1 GCA_030630315.1 Phycisphaerae bacterium
CAAGACTGTTCTGGGCGGAGCCATCCCCAAGCTGCGCTTGAGGCTGCCACCCGGTCGCTGAGAGACTGGATTCCTGCGAAAGTGGGAATGACAGTGCGACAGCAGACTGGAGTATGCCCCCACAGTTATGTGTGGGGTTTTATTTCAGATAAATCCGGCGCTCAGTCGATATAGAAATCGGTTGGGCGTTTTCTTGTTTTTTGCAGATTGGTCAAATGGCTGAAATTTTCAAAAGAAAAATAGTTAAGTTATTGAAGCATACTGATTACGCACCGCTGAAACTTTCACAATTAGCCAAGGTATTAGGTGTAAGTTCGGAAGATTATGCGCAGTTCAAATCGGCTTTTGAGGAGCTTCGTCAGGCCGGGCACGTGGTAGTGGGTGGGAGGAATTTGATTAGCCTGCCCTCGATGTCTGGCCGAATTATAGGGACATTCAGGGCCAATCCTAAAGGATTTGGGTTCATAACACCTCTCGAACCCCATTTGCACGGTGATTTATTTATACCGCCGAGCGCAACAGGCGAGGCAATGACGGGCGATATCGTTGCCGCCAAGGTTGTAAAAAAAGGTAAACGCGGCGGACAGATGCGGTACAGCGGCAAAGTGGTGGAGATTCTTGAGCGAGCACAAAATAGATTCGTCGGCGCTTTATTAAAAGGGCCCGAAGGATGGATTGTTCAGCCGGACGGGACGAGCTTTTTCGAGCTGATTTCTGTTGATGATGTCGGCGCAAAAGGGGCCAGGCAGAAGGACAAGGTTGTGGTCGAAATACTTTCGTATCCGACGGAAAAATATCTGGCACGCGGGGTGATTATCGAGGTGCTCGGCAAAGCAGGGCGATATGAAAGCGAGATAAAGTCGATAATTCACCAGTTTCATTTGCCGAGCGAGTTTGATGGCGATTGTATCGAGCAGGCGCGCGAGGCCGCTGCTGAGTTTAATGCCGAGCAACACGGCAGCCGAGAGGACATAACGGAAAAGGTGATTATCACGATTGACCCGCCGGACGCGAAAGATTTTGACGATGCGATAAGTCTTGAGAAGGATTCCGAAGGGAACTGGGTCCTTGGCGTCCACATTGCAGATGTCAGTAATTTTGTGCCGGCGGATTCGCCGTTGGATACGGAAGCGAAAGATCGTGGAAACAGCGTTTATCTGCCGGGCAAGACGATTGCGATGCTGCCGGAGATTTTAAGTAACGGTATATGCAGTCTTCAGCCCGGGCAGAAGCGGTTTGTTAAAAGTGTGTACTTGACTTACGACGACAATGGTAACGTTTTGTCTCGGCGCTTTGCTAACTCTGTTATGCGTTCGGTGCAGCGATTGACTTACAAGGAAGCGGACAAGGCTTTGAAGGGGCGCGTCAAGGGAATTAAGCGGGAAGTGGTTGAGCTGCTGAAAAATATGGAGGCGCTCAGCCGAGTGATTGAAAGACGGCGAACAAAGAACGGAATGCTCCATCTTGATTTGCCGGAAACAGAATTGATAATGGATAAATCGGGACGGGTTGTTGACGCTTGTCCCGCTGATGACAGCTATCCACATACGATAATCGAAATGTTTATGGTGGAGGCCAATGAGGCGGTGGCGTCAGTTCTGGACAGGCAGAATGTTGGCTTTATGCGGCGGATTCATCCTGAGCCGGATGCTTTGAGTATGAAAAATCTCGCCAAGCTCGTTAGGGCGTTTGGTTTTAGTCTGCCTCGGACTCCAGACCGTGCGGCGATACAGGATTTGTTGGCTGCTGTTAAGGGGGCTGATTGTTCCTTCGGCGTGAATTTGGCGGTACTGCGGAGTTTTGAGAAGGCCCAGTACGCGCCGCTGCATATCGGCCATTTTGCGCTGGCTTCGAGTAACTACTGTCATTTTACCAGCCCGATACGCAGGTATGCGGATTTACTTGTTCATCGAGTTCTGGAATGCTATCTGCAGAAGCGGTCAGGTCCCAAGGAACAAGAACAGGATTTGGCTGAGATTGGAAAACACATTACTTTTACCGAGCAGCGTGCCGAGGACGCAGAAAAAGAGCTGACTACCGTTCTGATGCTTCAAATGTTGAGTGGTCACATCGGCGATGAACTTGACTGCGTGGTTACCGGCCTTGCGAGTTTTGGAGTATTCGTGCAGTCTCGAAAGTTTGGGATTGAAGGTCTTATACAGATGGGCGATTTGGGGCCGGACGAATGGAAATACAGCCCAAAGACCCAGTGTATTGTCGGACTACGTTCGGGGCGCAGCGTTCATTTGGGCCAGGCCATAAAAGTACGTATAATCTCGGTAAATGTCCCCGCCCGTCAGTTAAACGTGTCGCCTGTTGAGCCGTTGATTACAATCGGCGAAAAAGTAAAGACACACAAGCTTCCAAAGAAGCGTCAAAAAGGCCGGACCCGCAAGAGGTCAAAAAGAAGAAGGTAGTAAGCTCACATCTAAACCCCCATTTGCTGTGGGAACTCGGTCTCTTCTTGTATCGTGGTGGTCTCGGAGACTGCTTTGACGCCAAAAAACAGATACCCCATCGCAATCAGCAGGTATATAAGCCATGCATACGGCAGATGAACACCAGCCAGACCGAGAACAGTTTTGAGTAGCACGCATGGCGTCACAGCTACTACTGCCAAACGAATCAAAGCAGCATAGGTGAGTGATACTCTGCACCATGAAGCAAACAGCAATCCTATGGCAGCGTATATGAGTGCCTGAACGATTCTATACGCATAAGAGCCCAGAAGGGCAAAGGGATATATTGTTATTACGAGAAACTTCCTGGCGATATGCAGCCAGCGCATTATACGGTCGCTATCCAAAGCAAAATTTTTCACTTGTGTCAGATCGAACGTTCGCGTCTCAAATTTGCTTTGTCGCCATATTATATTAGTTTTGGTCAGCAAACAGATGGCATTTGCGTCTTCGAACGATTCGATTGTTCCGGTAGTATCGATGACTGCTATGACATCGCCGTTTTCAGGGGCCTTGATGTAATACGGCTGGGGCTCTTCTATCGATACTTCACCATCGGTGATTGTGATTTCGGGCACCTGTTTGACAACGGCAGGGGCCTCATTATAGATAAAGTCCGAAAAGCCCAGATGTATCTTAACCATTGTAGGTATCCAGCAAACGGCCAGAAGCAACAGCAGGTACGCAAAGCCTACTCCTTTCCAGTATAAGCCCACTTCTCTATACAACTCTTTCGAGAAAAACGACAGAATCGGCACGTGAATAATAGAGAACTTCTTCATAATCCTGCGTACCTCAACTTGCTTGCTGCCACCGTTTGTATTCCAATCTAAGGACCGAGGGGCCATTGTACGGAAGAATTTTCATAATTGCCAACATAAACTTCGTATTTGCGATAGAATATTTAAGGAACATTCGGCGACATGTTAATCGATTTCTTGACATTTGGCGGTGATTTTGCGATACTTGTTTGGTGAATATGTAATGTTAGCAACCATAACAATCAAAGAAAGGAACATAAATGAAAAAACAACATGCTTTTACCGCAATTATCGAACATGAAGTGGACGGATATACTGCCCTTTGCCCTGAACTTGACATTGCCAGTCAGGGCGATTCTGTGGAAGGGGCAAGGAAAAACCTGATCGAAGCGATAGAATTGTTTTTTGAAGCTGCATCGGAAGCTGAGATACAAGAACGACTTCACGATGAAGTCTTCATTACTCGTCTGGAGGTGGCAGTTGGGTAGGCTGCGCGTATTCTCAGGAAAAGAAGTGTGTCAGCTTCTTAAGAAGCATGGTTTTGTCAATGTCCGTCATCGAGGAAGCCATGTTGTAATGCAGAAGAAGACCGAATCGTCAACGATAACCGTTCCCGTGCCTATTCATTTGGCTATACGGATTGGCACGCTCCAGTCGATAATACGGCAGTCAAAACTACCTCGCGAGCTATTCGAAGTACAGGAGTGAAAAATGAGAGCATCGGAGATGAGAAAAGGTCAGACCGTTAAGATAGATGGCAAGCTGTATGCAATTGTCGATTATCAGCACGTCAAATTAGGCAAAGGCGGTGCGGTCTATCAGACAAAACTAAAGAGTCTGACTGACGGGTCAATTCAAAATGTTCGGCTGCGCTCGGAAGAAACGGTCGAAGAAGCATACCTGGATAAGGGCACATACGAATACCTATATTCAGCCGGAAGCGAACATGTGCTGATGGATACCAAGACGTACGACCAAATCACCCTCGATGACGATGCGTTCGGCGATGGGTCGAAATATCTCAAGGCGAACGCTCGACTGCAGGTCAGTATGTACCAGGGCAGGCCGATTATAGTTACTCTGCCTATTACTGTGGATTTGAAAGTTACCAGTACTCCGCCGGAGATCAGGGGCGCGACGGCGACGAATCAGCCCAAGCCTGCAACGCTGGAAACGGGGTTTATCGTGCAAGTACCTCCTTTTATTAAAGTCGGTGACATTGTCCGTGTCGATACGCGCAGCGGGGAATACGTAACGAGAGTGAAGGATATGTGAATTAGTTGATTAGTGAATTAGAGGATTAGTATTGGGGTATCAGAGGATCAGGTTATCAGGTAGCAGGTTATCAGGGTATCCGGATATCAGGAAATCTGGCACGCTGATGAACGCAGATACATAATATAATGTTTGATAAAGTAAGCAAAATTCTTGTAAAGGTTTTCGGCTCTCGTAACGAGCGGTTGATAAAGGCCTATTCGGTAATCGCTGAGCAGGCGGGTGAATTTGAAGAGGAAGTAAAAAAGCTCGACGACGAAGGCGTGAAAGCAAAGACGGGCGAGTTTAAAGCCGCGCTTAAAGCCGGGGCCAGGCCGGAGGACATTCTGCCTGAGGTCTTCGCGGTTGTTCGCGAAGCGGCAAGGCGAAATGTCAATATGCGGCATTTCGACGTGCAGCTTATCGGGGGCGATGTCCTGTACGAGGGTAAGATTGCTGAAATGGTAACCGGCGAGGGTAAAACGTTAGTGGCGACACTGGCGGCATACCTTGTTTATCTGACCGGAAGAAAGGTCCATATAGTTACGGTCAACGATTACTTAGCCAAGCGTGATGCAGAATGGATGGGGCCGATATATAAAGCGCTGGGACTGACGGTGGGTGCGATTCAAGCGGATATGGATACGTCCGGTGACGAGCGGAAAGGTCAGTATGGCTGCGATATAACATACGGCACAAACAACGAGTTCGGCTTCGATTATCTTCGGGACAATATGAAGATATCACTTGAACAAATGGTCCAGGGTCCGCTGCAATATGCGATAATCGACGAGGTCGATTCGATTCTAATTGATGAGGCGAGGACGCCTCTGATTATATCGGGCCCGGCCTTTGATGATGTCAGCAGATATAAAAAAGCGGAGCAGGTGTCAAGGAAGCTAATTAGCCTGCAAGGCAGCTACGACCGCACGAAAAAACAAATTGATTCCGCCCAACGAAGGCAAGCGGGCGCACAGGGCGAACTGGCGGAAGCAAAAAGAGATAAGGACAACGAGCGAATCAAGAAGGCCCAGAAGGCAATCAAGGAAAGTGAGGCGGAGCTTGAGGGCGCACAAGCCCGGCTAACAGGCGCTACGCAATATTACGAAGTTGAATACGACAGGAAACAGGCACATCTTACGCACGAAGGAGTGGGGGCCGCACAGGAGATAGCGGGCGTTGGTTCATTCTTTACCGGCTCAAATATGGAATGGCCCCATCTTCTGGAACAGAGCCTGCGGGCCCACGTTACGTTCGAGAGAGAAAAGGACTACGTCGTTATAGAGGGCAAGGTGGTTATCGTTGACGAATTTACGGGCCGATTGATGCACGGCCGGCAGTGGTCGGACGGACTGCACCAGGCGGTCGAAGCAAAAGAAAATGTATCGGTAAAGGAAGAAACCCAAACACTGGCTACCATCACACTGCAAAATTTCTTCAAACTCTATGAGCAGATAGCTGGAATGACGGGCACGGCGGCGACCGAGGCCGAGGAGTTTATGAATATCTACAAGCTTGACGTTGTTGTAATACCGACGGACAAGCCGTGCATCAGGGAGAACCGGGATGATGTAATCTATCAAACGATGCGTGAAAAGTTTGATGCGATAGTAGAAGAGATAAACGAGGTCAGCAGCTCCGGTCGGCCGGTGCTTGTGGGCACGGTAAGCATTGAGAAGAATGAGGCGCTGTCCAACGCTCTTAAAGTGCGATACGGGAAAGAGTATGAGCATGAGGTCCTCAACGCCAAGCACCACGAGCGCGAAGCTGCGATTGTTGCCAAAGCCGGCCAGCAGCACAGTAGCCGGGACGGCCAAATGCGAGGCAATATAACAATCGCAACAAATATGGCGGGGCGTGGCACGGATATTGTTTTAGGGCCCGGCGTAGCTGAAATCGGCGGCTTACATGTCCTTGGTACCGAGCGTCACGAGGCCAGAAGAATCGATAACCAGCTCCGTGGCCGGACAGGCAGACAGGGTGACGCCGGCTCGAGCCAGTTCTTTTTGAGTTTTGATGATGACCTGATGCGAGTTTTTGCGCCGGAGTGGACCGTCAAGGCGCTTTCGTGGATAGGGTGGGAGGAAGGCCAGCCCATCGTACACAAGAGGATAAGCAAG
>DAOVNI010000214.1 GCA_030630315.1 Phycisphaerae bacterium
AAAATTACACTTGAGCTCAGCTATCTGAAACAGGCCCTACCGGTGTTTTCAAATATCGGGTATTACCCACTCGTCGAGTTACCCCGATGCGGTCAAAGTAGTCGAGAAGCGGTATAGCGAATTTACGGGAGGTATCAAGAAGATACTTGAACTTTACACTTTCCAATCTGCCTTCTTCACTGATGAATGAGATTAGTGTCCGCCGAGCTTGGCCAATAGCCTTGCAATGGAAGAGAAGATTATTTTCGACTCGCACAAGACGTTCCTGCTCGATTAATATCTGCAGAATTTTCTGTACCTTCTCTGGAGTCGTTGCGGCCAGTCCAACAATCTCTTCACATTTTGGGGGATTAAAGGGTCGCTCGCTGAAAAGTGATTCGACGGTCTCCAGTAACTTTTGCTCGTCTTCACTAAACGTTTCGCAATGGTCCGGCAGAGCCAGGCGATGATTTCTTTCTGCGAGTTTACCCTGCGAAATTAATAGTCTGACAAGACCGTTGAAAACATTCTTTTCAAGGCCGGATGCTTCAGAAAATTGCTCGAAGCTCATCCCCGGGCTTTCCGGCCTCTTGCTGTGAAACTCACTGACTATGTTAAGTAGTCGTTGCTGAACAAGTGCAACGGTGTCACTATGAATATATAGGTTCGAGGCCAGATTGAGGACTTTGCTCTCATGTATGAGTGCCGCGAGGATTTGTTTTAGTGGCTCCGGCGGTATTTTTGTACGAAGTGAAAGCTCCGCTTGACCAATGGCGAGGGGCTTGGCCGTTTTTATACCGTATTCAACAAAATCCTTCTGTACAGGCACTGCCTTTGCTCGGGTCTGGACATCTTGCAGTATCGCCGGGCGGCTTCGTTTGAGCTTTTTCGGGACCGCCTCTATAATCATTCCCCCGCCTACTGTCTGGACGGGTGACAGGCTGCGCAATATGAAACGGTCACGAGGCCCTGCCACAACAGGTTCGCTTAACCAAAATTGTACTATGCATTCCCGGCCGGCAGTGACGCTGTTGCCTTGCATTAGATACATTGTCGAAACAACTTCGGAAGTGCCGGTATGAAATTTCATTTGTGTACCGGTTTTGAGACTGGGTCTGTTAGAGCTAAGGACGTGAAGTGTACACAGGTACCACTGCTGTGGAGAAAAATATTCACCGAGTGTAACCACGTTGCCGCGTCTGATGGTTTTATGGTCCCAATGGGGGATATTAAGTGCCGCACACTGGCCGGATATAGCAGTATCACTGTCTCGTTTGTACACCTGTATTGCTTTTATTCGCCCTTTAGTTCCCTGTGGCAGGAGTACTACCTCGTCACCGGTTTTGACTGAACCTGAAACCGGAATGCCTGTAACGACTGTTCCATAGCCTTTGAGAGAGAACGTGCGCTCGACGGGCAGTCGAAATACGCCATCATTTTTTTTCGGCTTGATGATGCTGACGAGCTTTTTAAGTGCTTCGTAGAAGGTGTCAAAACCCTGGCCCGTTATACTTGACAGGGGAAGAATTGGGGCATTCTCCAAAAATGTTCCCGTGAGATAATTCTTAACTTCATCAGTGACAGTTTGGAGACGGTCCGGC
The DNA here is from genome assembly GCA_030630315.1 of Phycisphaerae bacterium. Classification (GTDB taxonomy): domain Bacteria; phylum Planctomycetota; class Phycisphaerae; order Sedimentisphaerales; family Anaerobacaceae; genus JAUVYQ01. The sequence goes on from DAOVNI010000214.1 coordinate 1,581, forward strand.
TCGACGCAATCTACTTTCGTCAAAGCCACGATACCATGTTTGACACCCAGCAGTGTAAGGATGTCAAGATGCTCGCGCGTTTGGGGCATAACACCGTCGTCAGCGGCAATAATGAAAATAGTGCCATCGATGCCGCTTGCACCGGCAACCATTGTTTTTATGAAATTCTCATGACCGGGGACATCAACAATGCCAATTTCCATATCGGCAATTGTACACGGTGCAAAGCCAAGCTCGATAGACATCCCGCGCTGCTTTTCGGCCTTGAGCCGGTCCGTCTCGCATCCGGTTAGGCATTTTATCAGGGCGGTCTTGCCGTGGTCTATATGGCCGGCAGTGCCCAGTGTGATGTTGGTTTGTACTGTGCCCATGGCCTTAGTCTCTCTAACCGAGAATCTTGAGCAGCGCTTCAATAAGAATTTTGTCATCCCCATCTCGGAGAGTGCGCGGGTCAATAAGGACCTGGTCGTTCTGTATGCGGGCAAAAATCGGGGTGCTGTAGTGGCGAAGCTGTTTAGTCAGTGATGTTGCGCTGATTTTTTCTGTGTGTATCGCTACGAGTGTGGTCGCGAGATTTTGAGTGGGTAAGGAGCCGCTGCCCATTTGTGAAAAACCAGAGATAGTTGTAACTGCTGCATCAGAAATGCTTTTGGTCAGTTAGGACATCAATGCAATATGTTGTGTATTGCTTAAAGATAATCAGTTAAAAAACGCATTTTACTTTATTCGCAAAGAAAAGCGAGCGGTTGGGCCTGGAAACGCAGGTTTTTTTTCTGGACAATCCACGCCGGCCGGGTATACCAACGAAGTTTTGCGGCTTTTTCAAGAGAAAAGATGTAACGAAATCGTCGTATTAGCGTCTAAAGTTACGGCAGGAAAGGGATGCAGTAAATGAAGGCATCGAATATCCAGCAAGTCAGGCCTGGGTATAAAGTAATCGTAGAGTCACATATTATAATTTTGTAATTTCTTTTGGGCGGAACGAATATGAAGAGAAGAGATATATGGATTTCTATTGCTATTATAATAGCAGCTTTTCTGGCATTTCACTTTTACTCGCGGCAGGAAGGACGGATCAAGATCGATACTGACGGTGTTGAAATGCAGCTTCGCAGCGGCTTGTTTAGTAAAATAAGGATTACCTCAGGAGCAGAGCCTGTAACAGTAAATGCGCGAGTATATAGGCCGCGGCTCCTGAGCATAGCGATGAAACAAAACGGCGACACGTGGCGGCTTAACAGTTTCGGCCCCTGGGGGAGGCTGGCAAAAATCAGAGTGAATAATAACGAGACAACAGTGCTGAAGTTAGGTCCGCCATTCACGATTAAGTCAAGAGTCGCCCAAAGAGGTACTTTGGTCTCTGTAGGTTTTTCAGTGATTGGCCAGGCGGGTGAAGACTATGGCATCAGGGTTGTGAAGAACAGTCGGCGACTGCCGGCGCCGAAAGTGAAGATTGTGGATGAAGCTGGAAAAGTACTTGCTTCGGGCAAATTTGCGTATGGATGAGGCGGCGTCTGCCGGTACTCGTGGCGAGTACCAAAAACCTTCAAGGGTAAGTACCAGGTGCAGGTGGACGTTGACCTTGGGCCGTTTGAAACAAGACAGGATGAAACCTGGCACTTGATACAGTAAAAGAAATCGGGCCACAAGCACCGGCGGGCAAAGAGAAAAATGTCTCTTGACGGCCTGGATGCTTATACCAAGCAGGCGATGGCCATTGCGTTGTCGGTTGCTATGCGGTGCGAGCCGTGCCTGAAAATGCACCTCAAAAAGGCAAAAGAAAAGGGCTTCACCCAGGATGAGATTGACGAGGCCGCCTGGATGGGCATCAGCTTCGGCGGCTCACCGGCAATGGTCTTTTACGAGCAGCTAAAGAACTCTTAACAGATGACCTGAGAATCCTGGTTCTTAGACGCCGATTGTCGCCGAGAGTGCTGTGAATTTATCAGAGAAGGGGCAAGACATTCCTGGTCGGATTTGCCCCGTTGTATGTGTTCAGCTATGGGAAATTTCCTGGTGGCACGGCCATCTTGGCCGTGTTTTTCACTCCAAAGGCCCCCTTATGGCGGGGCTTCAAGCCCGCGCTATATTAGGAAACTACCGAATCATTTATATGGCTAAACACATACGCTGAATTCTTTCCTTTTCATTTCCCCGAAAAATACGTGACAAACAACCAAAATCGTAGGGTGGCAGCCACTGAGCGAACGCA
>DAOVNI010000149.1 GCA_030630315.1 Phycisphaerae bacterium
AGGTTCGGGTACATCTTCAACCCCTGGTCGGACGGCGAAAGAGTCTTTAAGAACGAATCGCAGTCAGGCCTGACGTTTAAGGCCATGCAGGCCGCCGCGGAAACCAATCCTCAGATCGCCGCTCGTGTCAGGCATTTCCAATATAGAGTAGTTGAAGAGTTTTACGATTTCGCAAGTGATTCTGATGCGCTGCATAACCTCATCAATGACCCCAAGCACAGAAAAGAGGTCGAAATGATGCGGAAGGAACTGCTTGAGTGGATGAGGCGCACGAATGATGCGGCACTGGAGGCGCTCCGGAACCGCAAATCACCGGAGGTGCTGAAGAAATTTATGGCCGAACAGGACGCCAGAGGGGGTCGAGGACAGCCAAAAAGGAAAGCTCGCAAAAACGCGCGTCGTGAATAGACTTCCATTGAAAATCTGCAGGCCAAGTAATCGTTATAGGCCAAACCCCTCCTATTCTTCCTGCTCGGCCTGCCCCTTTGTAACTAAGGTCACAAGAATGTAGTCTGTATTTCTTACAAGAACAAGCCGGGTTCAACAGAAAAATGCTCCGCAAGTATTTTAATGTGCCTCTTGCTTAAGCTGCGCACGCCATTGAGAATCTTCGACCCCAACTCCCTGTAGCCCAGAATCCTTCCTAAATCAGAACCATTTAAGCCGTTTTCATCCAATAAGAATTTTAATGTTTCAATCGGGTCCTGGTCGGTATCGAAATTATTGTGTTCGTTTTCGTAAGCTTCAATTAACACAGACAGACTTTCAAGATAGTCAGCCTGGTCTTTATTAAGGTCGGTTCGACCTGCCAGCATATCAACAATATGAACGGCGCGGTTATAGTCGCCTTTTGTGCGGATAGGGCGCAAAAGATACAGTTCAGTTACCAACCCTTTCCAGTCGGCGGGAATTTTCTGTTTTTTTGCGCTCATAACATGTCCTTTTTCAGTCGTTGTCATAATGCATCCTTCCATCTATTTTTGCTATACTCATTGTGACTGAGCACCATTCTAATATACAACCTTTGTGTGTTATAATGTATTGCTGCTATAATGCGAACGTTATTGCCACCCACATTAAATATACAATACTTTTTGTTGGTTTTAGCGTAAGGGCTAACTGTATTAAAAGTTTTCTTTATGTCAGCAAAACGTTTCCACGATGCCGATTTAACTACTTTGTGCCACCGTTTTAAGGATGTTTCATCATCCGGATGGCCAGCCCAATACTCCCTTAATCTGGCCCTACTTATTATCCTCATGAGTACATTATGTACTCATTTCAGCAAAAAGTCAAGAGAAAACTCTAAAAAAATAATAAAAATTTTTTAGACCGGCCTTACCAGCCTCAAAATCAAGCCCTGCGTGCCAAAATATCACCTTCCCCTTGGCTGATTTTCAATCAGGAGCTTACTGGTGCTTAAGCTTTAGAATGGCCTGGATGATGTCGCTTCTACTGACAATTCCGAGCAGTTTTCCATCTTCGGTGATTGGGACTCTTCTGAAATTTCCTTCCGTCAGACAGTCACAAAGGTCAATCAAGCTGGCATTCGCATCGAAGCTTACGACGTCTGTACTCATAAAGTCCTTTACAGTCTGTTCAGGGCTGCCCTCCGCGGCGTACAGTGTCTTTAGAACGTCCTTTTCGGAAAGCACACCAACCAAAGCCAAATCGGCATCAACTACCGGTAAACCTGTGATGTTTCTGTTAGCCAGGGTTCTGATAGCATCGTATATTAGCATCTCCGGCCGGGCAGTGATGACTACTTTTGTCATTATGTCTTTCGCTTTGAACATATCGAACTCCTTGTTCAGACAATAGAAATAAATAAGATACTGCTAATGCTGCAGAGCAGCCACATAATACGGTCAAAAGCAGTTTTCGTCAGCGTAAGAAAGCTCATCCGCCTTTGCCATTTCTGCCGAGCAGAGTTATGGAGAAGCTCAAATCCGGTACAAGTTTGTTCTTCTCGTGTCGGGCAAGGTCAGCAGCAGTCAGGGCCATTATGGTCAGGATTTTGCCGAGGGATTGCCCTCGTTATTATTTTCTGACGGAACTCCTGCGTTCGGTCGTAGCTTTAGTTTCGCTGACCATAACCACCCTCTTATTGATTTTCCTTCTATTCAAGGCACTTATGGCCTGCTGAGCTTCTTTGAGTGCCGGCATTTTGACAAATCCAAATCCCAGCGGGCGGCCACTGAATTTGTCCTTGATGATGTTTATCGAAGCGACCTTGCCATATGGCTCAAACAATTTTCGCAGCTTATCTTCGGATGTATCCGGTGATAAATTGCCTACATAGATATTTATTCAAATATCCCCACTATTAACCGTATTAACTGATATTTCCCAGATAACCTCGGCACAGTTACGGCACCAAGCGTATCGCCGGCTATAATACCTGCATCCGCCGACTGATACAAGACTTTACGTCCCACCACAGACACCGCTACGCTTTTGCTGCTCGGCCCGGGTGCGGGGTCGTATCTCGCATCTCGTATTTCGGGGAAAAACCATACGCCCCACGCTATTAGCAGGTCTGAAGATACAATAAAAAGTGATGTTTCGCAAGAAATATACTTGATTGGCAAGGAAAATAACTATATAACGGCGTTGCTTTGAACAAGTTCGCTGACGATATACAACGGATGTTAATGGAATTGCTAAAATCAGGTAGTCAGGTTTTTTATTGAGATTGGAGGTACAAAGGATGGCTTGGAATAGTACAAGCGAAAAGACGAAAAGAACAGCACCGGGTAAAGTTGTCGAGATGCGGTCATCAGGCAAAGGCCCTTCTGAGACGGCCGGCGAGGAGAAGCCGAAAGATGAGCTGGCCAGGGAAAGAGGGAAAGATTTGCACAGCGGTATGGAGCTGTTAGAGCTGGATTTCCTGCTGAGCATCGTTGAGAATACCAAAGGCGATGATGAAAACGATGTGACGATGCGAAAGCTTAATTTCAATGAACTGCTTCGCAGGGACCAGCTGAACGAGGCTGACAGCCATTCGCTCGCGGTGTACGCTATAAATGAGGGTAAACTTTACGGTAAGGATATCCAGTGCGCGGCAATGAAGGAGCTGACAACGAGGACCGCGCACAAGAGTAAACGCAGCAGTTGAGCACGGAGGTTCAGTGGTACGCTGATTGTGCCGGAGTTTTGAAGTTTTTCTGCGCCGATATATTCAGGCCACATTCAGGCAGCTACTATGCCGCTGCGACCTGACTTATCTGCACCGGCGCCTCCGGCGAAATAGGCCGGTCACTGGAAGCATTCGATTCAAGCACAGTAATTATCCAGGGAGGCCATAAGAAAGAACTATGAACGGCCTTCTAATACAAACAATCCTGGCTGCCGGCAATAGCGAGGGGGAGGATACTGTCTGGATACAAATACTGGTCCTGGTGATGCTGGCGGCTTCCTGGGGAATATACAGTCTCATCAAAACAAGAGCAAAGAAGCTCAAAGACCAGCAGCAGGACTACCCTGAGGACACCGGCAGCCCGGGCACTCAACGCCGCTGGCGCTGGCAAATCCAGCCGAACCCCGGAGATATTGCCAGTCGCAAAGCCGTTACCCGGAAACCCGTGACCAAAATACAAGAGATACGACTTCATAGCTCAAAACCGGTGGGAGAAGCAAAATTACCGTCCTTAGCTCCGGCAAGGAAGGCCCACTTCGATGAACCCAGGGAATTTATCAGTACACCTCTCAAAGAAATGAAAGATAAGCCGGCGAAGGAAAGAGGGAAGGATTTGCACAGCGGTATGGAGCTGTTAGAGCTGGATTTTCTGTTGAGCGTTGTTGAGAATACCAAAGGCGGTGATGAAAACAACGTGACGATGCGGGAGCTTAATTTTAATGAGCTGTTTCGCAGGGACCAGCTGAACGAGGCTGACAGCAGTGCGCTCAAGGTGTACGCGATAAATCACGGTAATCTCTACAGTAAGAATATCCAGTGCGAGGCAATGAAGGAGCTGACAGAGAGGACCGCGCATAAGAACAAACACAGAGAGACAAAACAATGATATCAAGAATGACTGTGATATTTGGTATGGTTCTTTTAGCCGCGATTCCCGCTCTCTGCCAATCAGCACAACAGGGCGATACTCAGAATTCAAACAAATCTCTTCTTGACGTAAAACACACTCAAAATACAAATACCATACCAATGTACGAAGTGTTTGAGATAACCTTCAAACACGAAAAGAAATGGATGGAGCGATAAGGAAGAGGAGAGGGCCGGAACGAATCCTCTGGACAAGCTGAGTTTTCCAGGCGGTTCATAGCAAAATAGAGATTCCGCGTTGTAACAAAATAACGGCGTACGGCAATTCTTCAGGGTACCCATTTTGCCCCCAGCGATAAGTCCGAAACTGCCGATAAATAAAAGGACAACTATTTTTAATATACGCCCCTGAACCGGCCTTAACCACCGTAAAACTGATAGCTGATTATTTATAGGGCCACCCAGCCGGAAGCCTTTTAATATTTCTCTACCCTTAAAGCCCTCTTTTTGTTGAGCCGAATCTAAAATCGGAAGCCCACCCCGAAATTGATTATCAAAAGACGAGGTCTTATGGACCATACACGACAGGAAAAAATGCGTCTGCTTATCAGCAAGCTAAACAAAGAACGCAAAAAGCAGGCGAAAAAAATAGATATACTCTGCAATGACCTCATCGCAGCGCAGAGGGACTTCATCGAAAAACTAAAGACCATCAGTTTCACAGCGAATTTCTATGAGGCAATTGTCGGAACAACCGACTTGAGCAGTCTTTTCTATACCGCCGGCAAACTCATCAAAGAGGAAATCCCTGATGCAAATATC
>DAOVNI010000275.1 GCA_030630315.1 Phycisphaerae bacterium
TCATTGTCAGGCCAGAGAATCCTTTCATCATCCGGGACAGGTTTCTCGATTTGATTAAGGAACCGCTCTATAACCGCTTCATCCAGTTTTTCAGCCGAAATCCCCAGGCCGAGCTTTTCTATATAATGTCCGTTAATCATCTGCTCATACTGACCGGCTACAGGCAGCAGCAGCATCTTCTTCTTCAGGTACAGACACTCACTTATCAATGAAAAGCCGGCCGAAGCTATCACCCCCCGCGCCCCCGCCAGGTCAGCGAGAAAACCCTCAGTCGAACGCTCCTTGAAAATGCAATTTTTATATTCGCCGCTCTTATCAAAGCCATAAACATAAAATTTTCGCCCGCTAAATTTCCCAAGCATGTCTCGCAGCTTCTTCTCGCCTTTGCCGGTAGTGGAATACAAAAGGATATGTTCGCCTTCTCCGGCCTCAAGTGCCCTGACGACAGGCCTTACGATAGGCGGTGCAAGAACGGCTGAGTCAATCCTCAAAGGCGTCTCAAAGAAATTTATAACAATATAAGCAACCGCCCCTACGTAGTGACATTCGGTTACCACGCTGGCCGTTAGTCGTGCAAACCAGTTCTTGCTCCTGTGCTCCAGCTTACAAAGCGTGAGCATATGTTCGTGGTCGATACTGATAAACGGCACCCTGTTTCGCCAGGCCCACCACGCGCTGAAGGGCTCAAAATCCGATATCACCAGCTCCGGCTCGAACGGCTCAAAATATTTTCGGAAAAGCTTCTCATTCTGCCTGTTGCCTTCGGGAAGATTAAGAAGATTCCGCTTCAAAGTTTCCGATTTGTCTATACGTCCATTTACATAGACAAAGGACAGACCAAATATCTCTTTCACATCCGCTTTTGGCGGACCAAAATATTGTTTCAGATAGACAAGCGATTTTCTTGACCCCACAAACATCACGTCGTGGCCGGCATCAATAAGACGTTGCCCTATCAGGTGCGACCGGCTGCTGTGTCCAAATCCCTCCCCCGCAACACCGTAGATTATTCTCGCCATTTTTCGTATATCGTATTAAGTATATTATTTACCCCTCAGCTTCATACTGGGGATTTCTTATCTGTTTTTTGTCTTTAAATGTAATAATCAAACCGCCGGTTATAACAGCAACAATAGCCCATTGAACGCATAATTTGATAATGTCTATATTATCATCGCTAAATAGTATGAATTTGTAATATCTTCCACGGCCATACATACCGACTGGTTCTACAAACGGCGGAAAAAGCCCCAACAGGATGATTACAATAATGCCTATCCATAAGGCTATTTTCTGCTTACGGTTCATTATGTTTCCTCCGTTTCCGCTGGTGGTTTCTTATCGTCCTTTTTGTCTTTAAGTGTGTAAATCAAACCGCCGGTAATAACAGCAACCATAGCCCATTGAACACATAATCTGATAATGTCTATATTACCATAGATAGATAGTATGAATTGGTAATATCTTTGACGACCACCATACCCACTTGGGAGTGAAGCTATAAACGGCGGGAAAAGCCCCATCAGGACGAATACTGTTATGCCTATCCATAGAACTATCATTTGTTTACGATTCATAATCGTTTACTCCGTAGATTATCCTGGCTATTTCTTCGCATCTCGTCACTCGTGGCTCGTCGCTCAAGTCACGGATACCTGTCACGAACCACGTTTTTCGAGGTAGTTAAGAGTTTTTTCGAGTATCCCGGCGGCTACCGGCGCAGCTACTGTTCCGCCGGTATAACCCTTGCCGAGTTTGACGTTTGGCTTGCGGATTGAAACCAAGACCACCACGGCCGGCTCCGCCGCCGGCGCCCCTGCTACAAAAGAGGCAACGTAATCACTGTCCGAATAGCCTCTTTCATCGCTTTTGGCTATATTAGCGGTTCCGCTTTTCCCGAACACCTGCCATTTTTCCAGCCTCGCTTTTTTACCCGTCCCCTCATTAACCACGCCGACCATGGCCTCGGTAACAATCCATTTAGCAACTTCCGGCTTAACGACGTAACCAATGGCCGGCGGCGGTCGTTTCAACTTGATAATCTCGCCATTGCTGCCCACTATCGCCTTGACCAGGTATGGGCGAACCACGCGACCGTCGTTGGCAAGTATGCAGAAAGCCCGAACCAGTTGAATCGCAGTTACAGAAATTTCCTGGCCGAAAGGTATCCGCGTTATGCTGTAGCCCGTCCACTTCCGCACAGAGGCCAGGTGTCCCTCGGCTTCGCCGGGCAGGTCGATGTCCATCTTTTTGCCGAACCCAAAAAGTCTCAGCCCGTTATAAAGTTTGTCTCTGCCGAGTTTTTGCCCGATTTTGGCCATTCCTATATTGCTCGAATGGGCAAGAATGTCACGCACCGTCAAGTCCCCGAATTTGTGGTTCCCGTACTCGCCGATTCGTCCAAAGCCCCTGCCGCGATAGTCGCCGTACTCGCAGAATATTTTTTCGTCCCGCCCCACAGCGCCGGCATCGATTGCAATCGCAGCAACTATCGGCTTTAGAACACTGCCCGGCTCAAACTCGTCGGTTATCGCCCGATTGCGGAAGTTATTTGGATCGGCCGACCTAAAGCTGCTCGGTTCAAAATCGGGCAGCGAAACCATCGCCAAAATCGCCCCGGTCTTCGGCTCAACCACAATCGCAACAGCCGACTCGGCCTCGTAGCTTTCGTACTGCTTTATAAGCTCGTCCCGTGCAAACTGCTGGATGCTGGCATCGAGCGTCAAGATAATCCCGACACCATCTCGCGGCTCGTGACCCGCGACTTGTGACCCGTCACTCGAGTGACGAGCGACGAGCGACGAGCGACGAATAGGCCGACGAAGTGCATCAGCAAA
>DAOVNI010000057.1 GCA_030630315.1 Phycisphaerae bacterium
ACTGTTTTCGAAATATTCGGTAATGTAAATGCTTTGTCTGGTAAGTAAGTTTCGTTTTTGGTGCAAAGCTGCAAGGGGAGCTATCGCCGGAATGCCACAGCCAAGTAATTTAAGAGCAGTTTTGAAGCTTCGCAGCGCCCTGCCGGGTCGAAACGAACGAAAGTATTGGCGCAAGCCGGCTTGAGGGTGATGGCGTTTGATAACGACTTTTAGCCGGTTGTTTGCTATTGTAAGATTTTTCACAGCGACACAGTTTCCGCCTTCTGCTTTCAAGATTTTTTCGACATCTCCGAACAGCAGCTCGGGCTGCGCGAGACAATCGGTCCAGCCGGTCCTGGAAAAGTTCCTGCCAGACGTAGCGGACAGTACCGCCCTGCCGCTCCAACCATTGTTGAGCTTTAGCGGAACGGTTTCGATGTTTTTGGCGGAAATCTTTTTTGAAAAGCCCATAGCCGACTTATTGTAAGCGATAGAGAGATTTTGAGCAATTGGTATAAGAAAATTAAAAATTAAAATGCAAAAATCAAAATTACATATTAAAATGCAAAATGTCATTGCGAACCCGAACGAAGTGGGGATGTGGCAATCTCTAATTTGCGAATGGTCGAGATTGCTTCGCTTCGCTCGCAATGACACGAAATGTCATTTTTGAATTTTTATCTGTCACTTTGATTTTTGAGATGACTAAGAAGGGCAAATATATTTATGATTGGCCGAGGCCGATGGTCAGTGTTGACGCTGTTGTTTTTGCCTTTTTCAAAAACAAAGCTAAGCTGCTGCTGGTCAATCGCGGAAATGAGCCGTTCAAAGGCAAATGGTCTTTGCCCGGCGGATTCGTGGAGATTGATGAGGGGCTTGAAGAAGCTGTGGCGCGGGAGTTGGCGGAAGAGACGGGACTGGCAAACGTAACGCTGGAACAGATGCGTACCTACGGTAATGTGGGGCGGGACCCGAGAGGCAGACAGATTACAATAGTATATATGGGCATTGCGATGGAAAGGCTGAACAAGATAAAAGCCGGTGACGATGCAGCAGAGGTGCGATGGTTCGATATAGAGAAATTGCCGAAAGATATGGCATTTGACCATAATGAAGTGGCTAAGTTCGCCATAAGAAGGTTAAAAAGAAAAAGAATTTATCGGGTGAAAGTCAAAAGGGTCCAAACTAAATAACCCCGCAATAAATTGCGGGGCTAAATATGAGATTCCTCGACTGCGCTCGGGATGACAATAGGTATAGCGCTGCGCTCAGAATGACATTTTGTGTTGAGAATGATATTTTTTGTTTTACTACGAAGCGTTGGGCGGTTTTTTGAGCTGTTTGTTGAACATACGCAGTTGTACGTCGATGGCGCTTAGTGCCCAATCAATGTAGTGCAGTTTGTGGGCGGGACGGCGGTGGCCTTCATTCATCAGGCCCTTCTGGACGGTATTTAAGAATTTGCTTATTGTTTGAGGGCTGATTTCCGCAGGTTCGGCGGCCCATTTTTTTAATTCCTGGTATTGTCGGCGTAATTTTCTGCTGCCTTTTAATTGCTCGGCACTTAAATAATCGGCGGGATTATAGGCCAACTGTAGGCCCTTAAGACACAAGATTAACGGCTCATAATTGGCGCGCTTTTCCAGACGAACAAATTTATACTGCTGGACATAGGTGATTGCCTGTGCCGGGGGCTTGTCTGCAATTTCGTCTGGCGCCAGGTACCATCTGCGTTTGCTGGTTCTGGCAAAGACGAGCTCTTCACCATAGCCGTATTGAGTTATCTCATCATAGCCCATTCTTGAGACCCAGAGTCTGCCGGTGCCCTTTAGTTCGGGGCCTCCGCCGAGGACAAGCAGGCACTTGACAAAAGCTAAGGGCAGAATTTTTTGCCTGCCGACCTGGTTTTTACGGAGTTGAAAAGAAAGATGCAAACTGTGCGGTCGGACGTCATAGAAATTGACGATTTCGTGTATCAACTGATTAAGGAGCCAGGGGTCTGCGGTTGCGGGTCGAGATAGCTCACCGGCGATGTTCAGTCTTCCCGGTGCAAGCTCCAGAAAGCCGGAGCGGCGTGCCCGGTCGGTCGAGCCGGTGTGGTCGTCGATATATCCGCCGAGTTTCCAGGACAAAACATCGAGGCGAAAATCACAGAAATACTTAAAGCCATCATATACCTGGTCGAACCTTTTTTGTATGCTTTTTTGCGGCTCAACGGCTGCGGGGCCGAGGTTGCTCAACTCGACCTCAATTCCGAGTGGTACGACGCCCGGCTGAAGATTCGAGCGAATGCGTTCCAAGTGTGCGCGGGCAATACGAGTATGAAACATACTCTTTGCCGCGCGCACGGCGTACTTGACGTAGTCAATGAGGTCGTATCTGTCATAAGGCATCGTTTGAAGACATTTTTCGACAATCAAATCAACCGTCCTGCTGTTTGCATTTATCATTTGCAAAGCGACAAGAAGACTAACCGAGCGTTTGAAATATCTCTCCGAGGTACGCATATGCTCGAGCTCAAATCGATATCGGGCCTGGATTCTTTCGTCGAGCTGATTGAGCAGGACCTGTTTTACAACTAAAGCCAAATAATTTTCGATGAACGGCCTGGCGTTGGGGTCGTCGTATAAATGTTTTATGCTCGGTCGTGGTCGGTCGAGCTCGTGCTCAAGATAATAATCGCTAACGGCATCGGTGTGATAATGGCTCATAACGAGGTCTCGCTCGGTGGTTGCGAGCAGCTCTCTCTCTGCTCGTCGTTCCAATTCGGCGTCTGTTGTTCGTTCGCCTGGCCGAGTGTGTCTTTTAATAAATTTCTCGATGCGTTTTCGCAGCCAAAGCTCGTGTATGAGATTGACGTGGAACCTGTCGCCGAACTGTTTTCTCATTGACTCGCGACTCGCCAGGTAAGCCTGTGCTTCGACGAGGCCATTTGCAGTGTTTACTTGCACGGTCTCCCTGCCGTAGCGTTTTCCTTCATACCTGTCGACTTCGGCCATTGCCTGGGCAGGGACATCGTAGATTACAAAGCCATCGATTCTTGAAGATGGGGCTGGAACTGCATAGAAATAGACATTGTCGGGGCTGACTTTTCGATAGTGTGGAAGCAAGGCCGGTTCGGCAAGAAGGGTCTGGTCGCCAACTTTAGAGGGCTTTCTGGTAAAACTCAGTCCGCTGACCGATTGGAAGATTCTGCGGTCGCGCAGCGAGCCGTAGATGAACAGATTGGCTTTTGCGTCGTTCATAATTCGCGTCTGAATTCTCGATGCTCGATTTTCGACACCCCCAAACAAGTTTGAGGGTGCCACCCAAGTTTCATTAGTAATTCAAAGGCCAATAGTCATTGGCCATTGGTTATTTTTTCACTCTCTTTTCGAATCCGGCTGTGTAGTTTAAATAGCTCTTTAAAGGCGCGAAGAATTACTCGCAAGCTTGCGCCGGTTTGTGTGCCAGCCATTCGCGGATAATGATGTACGCCTTTTTGAGTAACGGTGTATCCACCGCGAATAGCCCGAGCGAGGATTTCAGCATCAATCAAAGCTCCGGCACTTGAGAGCTCAATATTATCAAAGATTTCTGTTTTGTATAATTTGAAGGCACAATCGATGTCGCGGATTCTCATACCGAACAGCAAACAGACCAGTTTTGTCCAGCACCAGGCGTTAATTTTGCGTACAAGAGAGTCCTGACGATTCAGCCGGTAGCAGCTAACAATATCATATTGTTTTATCAACGGCAACAACGGCGGCATTTCACTGATGTCGAACTGGCCGTCTGCATCGGTGTAAAAGACAAGCTCTTTTGTCGCTGCTTTAAAGCCGGACTTCAAGGCGGCCCCGTAGCCGAGATTAGCGGGATGGTGGACCACTTTTACTCTGCTGTTTCGGTCGGCAATTTCATCGGCAATCCGGCCGGTGGCGTCGGAACTGCCGTCGTCAACGATAATTACTTCAAAGTCGGCGCCCGCCTTTTCCAGGACGGCAAGCGCCTGTTCGACGGTGCGGGTCACATTATCCTGTTCATTATAGCAGGGGAAAAAAACGCTGATAGAATTCGTCGCTCGTCGCTCGTCGCTTGTCGCCCGTTTGTTACCACCTTTTCCTTTTAAGGAGCCGATTTTGTTCACTTTTGTATTCTTTCACTCTGTCGTTATAAAATTGTATATCCCTGGTGTTATTCTGTTTTTTGGCCACTGCCCGCAAATAATCGCCTGCATTCAATGCGGCCACGATTCTGTGGAAATATCCGTCCTCTTTGACGTAAGTGTCCTTCTTTTTTGTGAAGTCGTTAAAATAATTTTCGCAAAACTTTTTGATATCAGGTCTTAGCTCGGGGAATCTGCCCGCAACATATATTATCTCCCGTATTGGAGCCTGTGACGGGTTTGATTCAAAAGCTTTGATGGCGAAGTCAAGTGCCTGCTTCCTTTTGGTCTTATCATTGCCGGCAAACAAGAACAAATTATGGGCAAGGGTAAGGTTTCTGGAGAAATCATCAGGGTAGAGTGTTTTGCCGTTAGATATGCCATCGAAAAGCTCCCTGCCGCGAGAGGTTTTTGCGTCGACGAAGAGTTTTTGCTTGTTATTATAGAAAACAAGGGGCCAATTGGGATTATGTTCAAGACCTTTTACGAAGTGATATGAAGCTTTGCGGGAATCAGTATAGGCCGCTGAGGGCATTAAGACGACCCAGGCTTTCTCTTTTTTTAGCCGTTCATCTACCCACCGGCCGATTTTGGTGTAATCGGCAAGAGTCAATATTTTTTCTATTTTTTGTTTCGTCAGCCTGGCTCTTACCCTGGCATCTCGGACGATTGGGCCTCCGGAGATAATGGTCGACCAGAGTTCATAAGCCCGGCAGTCATAAGCCGCCTGTGCTCTGCCGTCCATAAATAATTGTAATGGTGTTCGTCCTGTGTTCGGGTCAGGTTTCTGTCCCCAGGCGATGAATCCGCCCTCGGTCCAGTAATTGAACATTTTTCCTTTTAATTTATTGTCTTTTATAAACTTCAAGGCGTAGAAGGGTTTTGCATCGGAGGCGGTCATCCTCATAAAGACAGAATTTAATTTTGTATCGGTGGGCCAGGCGTCGAGATAAATACGCTTGAACTTAAAGCCCCATCCTGTGCCGAAAATTAAGACTGCCGCGGCGCCGGCAACGATAAAAAAGAATTGCAAGTCGTGCGGCATCGGCGAGACGGCGAAACGATTTTGTTTGTGGAAGTTAACCGTCGCTGAAATTGCACGAATTATCTGGTCAATAAACATTGCTATAATCGGGCAGGCTGCGATGGCAGCTATGGGTATAAATCTGCGTGAACAAATGGCCATATAAATGGTAAGGGCAGCAATAAGCATTAATGATAAATCAATCTTAGGCCATTGGTACTGGGCATCATCGGTGTGAGGCTGGGTGGCGGTTTTATCCTGTGTCGCCGTGAAAAAACTTTTCAGATAGGGTATTGTGAGCCAAAGAACAACTGAAAGAATATTTACAATATACAGGATGGCGAAGAGATGTTTGTAACTCTGTGCGGGCACTTCGTATGACGGCCGCCAGGGACGTGATAAATGAAGGAACTGGTCTAAGGAAGTCAGGACAGTCCAGACTCTTACAAAGAATATTTTGACACAACTAATAGTCTCTTTATAGGGCCATGGAGTGAGACTGAATTTGCGAAAAGGCTCAAAAATAACGGTCATTAAGAATAGGGAGAGTATCGCCGCCGCCGCTACAAAAACGATGTTTCCCGGTTTGAACTTGACCTTTTTGGAACACGTCGAGGCAAAAAAGTGCAGTACGACATAAGCGGGCAACAAAATAAAAGAGTATATGTATCTGCCGGCATAGCCGGGCGTAGAGGCGCCGGACCATAATGCCAGCAAAGTTAACAAAATCACCAAGTAAATATAGTGTACGCTCTTATGGATGCCGAGTAAGACGAGCAACACAAATAGAGCACATATAAAGAAGCTGGCTGCATCGAGACTGAGAAACGAAAAAGAAATAAATGTGACCCAACATATAAGTACAGCGGCGGCGCAGCCGAGGATTTTTGACAGGGTTGTGAAGAGCTTTTTCTGTGCCTCAAGCTCATTTTTGGGTGCTTTGAGGAATCTGGGTTTCAGCAGGTAAGAGAACAGCCACAGTAAAGTCAATCCTATGCTTAGAACAAAGAGGACCAGAAATGGAAAACCTGTTCCGACGGGATTGGTCCATTCGAAGGCACGGTGCCATTCGTTGACGTCGCGCCATCTCTCGGCGTGCTCGCTGACACTGATGACAAAGGTGTGAGTCAGGTTCGTTAAATGAAACGGGTTGAATAAAATCACAGCCAGGAAAGCGACAAAGCCGGCGGCGATAGTGTGGTATATGCCTCTCAGGCCAATTGAAACGAACCTTTTTTTGGAAAGGCTCGTCAGAAGGTTCAGAGCTACGAACGGCACGAGCACTATGAACATATAAATGTACCCGCCGTGGACATTGCACCAGAAGACAGTTAGCGGGATAATGAGCCAGATGTACAATATGTTTCGATAGGTGGTAAGAACAAGTATAAGTAAAAAGACAGCTACCAGCAGATTTGAGAAACCTGCGGGGCGGACGTCAAGGAAGGAGCGGCCTACGAACATTGCAAAGCAGGCGAAGACGGCACAGAGAGCGGGATGGGCGCCTAAAAGTCTTCCTATATAATAAACACACATAACGGCAAGTATATAAATGGCAAACTTCCAGTAAACGAGCGCATTGGATGAAAAACTTAAGCCGTCTTCATAGGAAGATTCAGGTATCAGCGAGTAAAAAATGACGTGTGTGAGCCAGTTCTGATTTATCCAGCCGGTAGGATGCCAGTATTTAACCGTCTCAAGGCCCACTTTATCCGTGAGCCACTGTGCCCACTTAGGCCAGGTTTTGACTTCTTCCGGCGTCGGGCCCGGTTTGTGTGAGTTTGCGCTGAAAGGTTCGACGGTATCTACGCCGTGGTTGATAAAATGTCTTCCGCAGGTCATTGCGACCCAGGTATCTCCTGCGCCAACCATATGTGTAGAGGCGTGGAAGGCGAAGATGAGCATTGCGAGCCAGCCAAGAATCATTGGCCAGCCGGCCAGGGTCCTGCGTTTGCGGGGTTCTAACGGGAGTTGAGGAGCTGTTGGAGCATCCGCCTGCAGAGTGGATAAGGTATTGCGTTTTTTGTTTCTTATTGAGCGAGCCATTTTTCTAATCTATCTAATCCTGTGGTAATCTGCTCAAGCGAGCAGGCAAAACTCAGACGGACGTTGTTGTCACAGCCAAATGGCAGGCCCGGAACAAGGGCGACCTTGGCCTGTTCCAGAAGCGCTTTTGCGAAGTCCATACTGCCGTTTATTTTTACGCTGTTAATATTTCGACCATAATGGCTCGAAACATCAGGAAAACAGTAAAAAGCTCCGGTCGGTTGGGGACATTTGACTCCTTTGATGCTGTTTAATCGCTGGGCCATATATTTGCCTCGTCGCTCGAATTCTATCCTCATATTTTCTATGGCCTCGTCGGCGGGGTCGCCGAGGGCAGCAATTGCGGCATACTGGCCGAACGTTACAGGGTTTGAAGTCATATGAGATTGAAGGCGCCCCATCGCCTTTATAACTTCGAGGGGCCCTGCGGTGTATCCGAGGCGCCAGCCGGTCATAGAGAAGGCCTTGCTGAACCCGTTGAGAGTCAGTGTCCTGTTGTAGGCATCTTCGCTTAGTGAAGCGAAGCTCACAAATTTGGTGTCGCCGTAGATTAGTTTTTCGTAAATTTCATCTGAAAGCACGTACACTTTTGTTCCTTCAAGAACCTTTGCAATTGCTTTCAGCTCCTGAGGCGTATAAGTGAAACCGCCCGGATTATTTGGTGAGTTAATTAACAGCATAGCGGTCTTTTTGGTGATGGCCTTTTTTAGCTGCGCCGGCGTAATTTTGTAGCCGGTATTTTTACCAGCCCCCGCGTCTCCCGACGCGAGTCGGGGCGGCGGGTCGGTTTGAATAATTTTAGGTATGGCACCGGCAAGCTTTATTGCCTCCGGATATGTTACCCAAAATGGTGTTGGCAGGATGACCTCATCGCCGGGGTCAAGGACTGCC
>DAOVNI010000296.1 GCA_030630315.1 Phycisphaerae bacterium
GGTATTCACGGCTCGCCGACGTGTGAAATATTCTTTGACAATACACCGTGCGAAATAATCGGCGAACGCCAACGCGGCCTGGTAACATACGTTATGGCTTTAATGAACGGTGCCCGCATCGGCATTGCGGCCCAATCGATGGGTATTGCCGAAGCTGTTTTCCGCCTTGCTCGTGATTACGCCGCCAGCAGGAGACAGTTCAGAGTAGCTATTGAAAAGCTCCCGGCCGTTCGCGATATGCTCATTGATATGAAGATTGCCATCGAAGCCGGCCGCGCACTTTTGTACGAAACATCACGCGTGGTGGACATAGAAGTCGGATACGCCAAACGACTTGAAGCAGATTCCCGCCCCCGATCGGAGTCGAGGACAGGCTTGCGCGGGAATGACAGTAGGGACAAAGCAGAGGCCAGGCAGCTCAAGAACGAATCACGAAAATACAAAAGATATGCGGCGATGCTGACGCCGATGAGCAAATATTACTGTTCGGAGATGTGTAACACCATCGCTTACGATTCGATTCAGGTGCTTGGTGGCAGCGGCTATATGCGGGACTACGCCTGCGAACGCCACGCGCGCGACGCCAGGATTACGACTATTTACGAAGGGACAAGCCAGTTGCAAATTGTTGCTGCTGTCCGCAGCGTCTGCAGCGGCACGGCGGAAAAATTCATTGCCGAGCTTGTTCAGCAACAGTTTCAACCCGAAGTAAAAGATTTGCTCGACAAACTTGTCGAAGGGGCAGAACAATTGAAAAAATCGGTTGCCTTTGTAAAAGACAACGGCAACGAATATATGGACCTCTACGGCAGAGCGCTGGTCGATATTGCAATAGATTTGATTACGGGCTATTTGCTCTGTGGCCAGGCAAGCACAAAGGTTGATATGGAAGTCGCCGCTGGAGACGGCACCGCCGATAACGGCGAGACAATTCCTATGAAACAGCGCAAGGCAATGCTCGCCCGCAGATACATTACCAAAAACGCACCTAAGATTGCGGCCCTAACAGAACTAATTTGCACCGGCGACAAGTCAACGTTCCGCCAGTATGAAGTCCTTGTCGGGCCAGCGCCGGAACTGGGATAAAATCATTGTAAATTGTCGATTGTCAATTGTATAATGAAACCCCAGCAAAAGCGCCGGGGTTTTCTGTTCCCCGGACAGGATTTTGTAGGAAAAGTGTTTTTATTTTCCAGCGGGTATCCGAGCCCAAAAAAGGAAAAGGATATGGGACAGGCGATAAGCAAATTAACTATAAAAGGCTACAAATCCATTCGAAATCTTAAGAAATTCGAGCTTCGAAATCTTAACATCCTGATCGGCCCTAATGGAGCGGGGAAAAGTAACTTTCTAAGCTTTTTTGAACTTTTAAAAACAGCAGGAACAGCATTTTGGACAGATTATGTCAAAAAGATAGGTAACATTGATCGGCTGTTCAGTTTTGGAATTAAGAATACACCGGAAATTTCCGTTAAAATTATTTGGGAAGATAAGAGGTTTTTGAATTTTCATGTAAAACCAAGCGGCGATAATTTTCTTCACATTGAAAGTGAAGGAACTGAAGGGCCATTGGGTAAACACTTCGATAAAATGGAACTCGAGATGTATTTGAAGAAAATGGATCCATTGGTCGAGAAAAACTTTTTGATTTACCATCTTAATGACACAAGCGATTTTGCAGCCATAAAAAGGTTCCATACCAAACGAGATTATGAATATTTAAGACCAGATGGGAGCAATCTCGCAGCATTCTTGCTGTTTCTTAAGAAAAAGCACGAGAGGGAATATCAGCATATCCGTGAAACAGTTCAACTAGCAGCTCCGTTTTTCGATGATTTCTTACTCAGAGATTCTTTGGATAATCCAGATGAAACATTATTGGAATGGCGGCAGAAAGGATCAGATTATCCGTTTCATCCCAGTCAGATATCAGATGGCACATTGCGTTTTGTCTGTCTGGCGACGGCACTGTTGCAGCCGAATCCACCTTCGACAATATTGCTGGATGAGCCGGAATTAGGATCGCATCCTTATGCGTTGACTTTGTTGGCGGGTTTAATTCAAAAGGCGTCAAAGCAAACACAGGTGATTGTCTCGACTCAATCAGCCGCACTTATAGATCATTTTGAGCCGGAAGATATTGTAGTTGTAGAACGTCAGAACGGCGAATCGATATTCAAGCGATTAAAGAAGGCCGACCTCAATGTTTGGTTGGAGGATTATTCTCTCGGTGAACTCTGGCAAAAGAATGTCTTCGGCGGGAGGCCTGCACGTGAATAGAGTTCGTATCCTTGTGGAAGGTCAGACAGAGGAGACCTTTGTCAACGATATTCTAAGCCCTCATTTAAATCGGAAGGGTGTGTATCCTTATGCTTTTCTTTTTCGTAAAAAGGGCGGCAGTTTTGCCTATCAAAGAGCGCGAAAAGAAATACTTAATTCCTTGAGGGAAGATACCGCTCTCGTTTGTACAACAATGGTGGATTTCTATGGTATGCCGCAGGATTGGCCGGGAAGGACAGAATCTAAGTCCTGTCAGAATTATCAAGACAAAGCTCAAAGAGTCGAGCAGGCATTATCGGAAGATATTGTTGCTCAAA